>NZ_LJCS01000021.1:0-63204 GCF_001280945.1 Photorhabdus heterorhabditis
TTATAAAATATATTAATTAGTTATTAATAAAATTTTCACCTAATTCTATATCTTTTCTCAATACATCCAACATATCTTCCAATGCTTTCTGTTCAAAATCGCTCAGCTTACCGATGTCCAAATGCTCTTCTACACCATTTTTGCCCAAGCGAACCGGCTGAGCGAAGAAACGGGCATACTTGCCATCACCTTCAACGTAGGCACATTCCACAACATTACTTTCGCCTTGTAAGCCACGGACCAAAGAGAGGCCCAGACGAGCAGCAGCTTGTCCCATAGACAAAGTTGCAGATCCGCCACCTGCTTTAGCTTCAACAACTTCAGTACCTGCATTCTGAATACGCTTAGTCAGAGCGACCAACTCTTCATCAGTAAAATTCATACCAGGGATCTGAGACAACAGAGGAAGGATCGTCACACCAGAATGACCACCGATTACCGGCACTTCAATCTCCTGTGGCTTCTTACCTTTCAATTCAGCAACAAAAGTATTGGAGCGGATAACATCCAAGGTTGTTATACCAAACAGACGGTTTTTATCATATACACCTGCTTTTTTCAGCACTTCAGCCGCAATAGCTACAGTTGTGTTAACTGGATTAGTAATGATACCAACCAATGCCTTCGGACAAGTTTTAGCCACTTGCTCTACCAGGTTACGAACGATACCCGCGTTAACATTAAACAGATCTGAACGATCCATACCTGGTTTACGAGCAACACCTGCAGAAATCAACACAACATCCGCTCCTTCCAACGCTGGAGTAGCATCTTCACCTGCAAAACCTTCAATTTTTACTTCCGTTGGAATGTGGCTCAGATCAACAGCCACCCCAGGGGTAACTGGAGCGATATCATATAAAGAGAGTTCTGAACCTGAAGGAAGCTGGGTTTTTAACAGAAGAGCAAGAGCCTGACCAATACCACCGGCTGCACCGAGAACTGCAACTTTCATCCTGATACTCCTTAAATCGTTTATACTTTAAAATGCTGTGAATTCATCTGGTTACAAACCATAGATTACTACGTTTTGAAAAACAATCTATTAACAGCCAAATTGTGGACTTACGCTCTAATCATGGGACGTCAAAGTCGCGGTATTCTAGGCAAAATGCTTATCTGTTAATGAGATAACGGACACTATTTTAAGAATTGCCCTTTGATTTTATGAAAAAATCGGTTAAATACCTTACATCCAACAACAATACCAAACAACATCATTTGATTAACAATACATTCACCAGATAACCAACTGTAGAAAACAAATTCATCATATTCATATTTTGTGAATTTCTATTTATCATAAGACTAATTTATTCTTCATAACTTAAGTCTAACAATCATTTTGATTGCATAAAAATTCACTAATATGCATAATGCAACTTTCATAATTGATTGAATATGGTGGAATATGCGTACTCCCTCTAAGCAGGAAGATTTAATAAAAGCTTTCAAAGCGTTATTGAAAGAGGAAAAATTTAGCTCTCAGGGCGAAATCGTCACCGCTCTACTGGAAGAAGGTTTTGAGAACATTAACCAATCCAAAGTCTCCAGAATGCTCACTAAATTTGGCGCTGTTCGCACCCGCAATGCTAAAATGGAGATGGTTTACTGCCTGCCTGCCGAGCTTGGTGTTCCTACTGCTACTAGCCCAATAAAAAATCTAGTATTAGACGTTGATCACAACCATTCCATAGTTGTCATTCGCACAAGCCCTGGTGCTGCTCAGCTTATTGCTCGTCAGCTGGATTCTCTTGGCAAGGCAGAAGGTATACTCGGCAGTATTGCAGGTGATGACACCATTTTCATTACACCTGCCAGAGATTTCACCGCAGAACAACTGCGAGGAACCATCCTCAGATTTTTCGAACAAGAGCTTTAAATGAACGCGCCAACATGGCGCGATTCATTTTCCTGCTGCCATTTTCAGGATTGATAAGCTTTTTGACTCAACTTAGAGAGTAATTTTTCATGAATATCACCAAACCCGCCATTGCTCATAACCAAAATATGATCCCCCTGCTGCGCCTTATCAACAATCATATGTACCAGTGAATCGATATCAGCACTCCAATACGCAGGCTGAACACAATGATCTGCAATTTCTGATACATGCCATTTAATATTCGCTGGCTGGAATAAGAACACTTCATCAGCACGTCCCAACGCTGGTGCGATCTCATTCTTACTTATCCCCATTTTCATCGTATTTGAACGCGGTTCCAGTACGGTAATAATACGGGCAGTTCCTCCAACCTTACTACGCAGGGCCTCGAGTGTTGCCAGAATTGCTGTCGGGTGATGGGCAAAATCGTCATAAACCGTAACGCCGTTTTCCTGACCACGTAGTTCAAGACGACGACGGGCATTAATAAAATCGCTCAAAGCACGACAAGCATCAATTGGTTGGACACCAACATGGTGTGCAGCTGCAATCGCAATCAGCCCATTACGCATATTATGTTCGCCAACTAACGACCAATTCACCTCTCCGACAACTTCACCACAATAAAACACCTGATAATCGCTGCTGTCTGTACTTACCTTTTTTGCCTGCCAGTTACCGGTTTCACCCATCTGTTCCAATTCGCTCCAGCACCCCATAGACAAAACCTGCTTCAGGTTAATATCGTTATCTGGGACAAAGATCTTGCCACTACCGGGAACGATCCTAACAAGATGATGGAACTGTTTTTGAATAGCAGCCAGATCTCCGAAAATATCTCCGTGATCGAATTCCAGGTTATTCATGATCAGAGTGCGTGGGCTGTAATGAACAAACTTAGATCGTTTATCGAAAAAAGCACTGTCATATTCATCGGCTTCTATGACGAAAAACGGGCTTTCCCCGATCTGAGCTGATGTTTCAAAATTACCCGGGACACCGCCGATCAAAAAACCCGGTTTATAGCCACAAGCTTCCAAAATCCAAGCTAACATACCCGCAGTTGTTGTCTTGCCATGAGTACCTGCAACTGCCAGAACCCAACGCTCTGGCAAAACATAGTCATGTAGCCATTGTGGGCCAGAAGTATAAGGAAGACCACGTTCCAACACAGCTTCTACACAAGGATTACCGCGGCTCATAACATTACCGATGATGACCATATCTGGCGCAGGCTCCAACTGTGCCGGGTCATATCCCTGAATCAGACTAATCCCATATTTTTCCAGTAAGGTACTCATTGGTGGATAAACATTGGCATCTGAACCCGTCACTTCATGGCCAAGAGAACGTGCCAGAATTGCCAGTCCACCCATAAAAGTGCCGCAGATACCAAGAATATGAATACGCATTGATTTCCCATTCCATAGCATGAAGTTAATCACTATTCTAACCATCAAAAGCAAGATAAGAAATGGAAGAGCCTATGAATCATCCCTTTCTTTGGCTAAACTGCCCGCGCAAGAGTGCAATGGACACTCAGAAACCACTATCAAATCACATTCAGGACTTTCGTCATGAAAACATTAGGCGAATTCATCGTCGAAAAGCAGCACGATTTTTCTCATGCCACAGGTGAACTCACTGCATTGCTTTCCGCTATTAAGCTCGGAGCAAAGATTATTCACCGTGATATCAATAAAGCCGGTTTAGTGGATATCTTAGGAACCAGCGGCGTATCCAACGTCCAGGGTGAAGTGCAGATGAAGCTGGACCTGTATGCTAACGAAAAACTCAAAGCAGCACTAAAAGCACGCGGTGAAGTTGCCGGTATCGCTTCAGAGGAAGAAGACGATATCGTTATTTTTGAAGGCGACCGCGCTGAAAATGCAAAATATGTTGTTTTGATGGACCCACTAGATGGTTCTTCCAATATTGATGTAAACGTTTCCGTTGGTACTATCTTCTCTATCTATCGCCGTATTACACCTATCGGCAAACCTGTTACTGAAGAAGATTTCCTGCAACCGGGTAACCGCCAAGTCGCAGCCGGATATGTTGTTTATGGCTCTTCAACTATGCTGGTCTATACAACTGGTTGCGGTGTGCATGCCTTTACTTACGATCCATCTCTTGGAGTATTTTGCTTGTCCCATGAAAAAGTACAGTTTCCGCCAAGAGGCAATATGTACTCCATCAACGAAGGGAACTACATCAAATTCCCTATGGGGGTAAAGAAATACATCAAGTATTGCCAAGAACAGGATGAAGCGACTCAGCGTCCTTATACCACTCGTTATATCGGCTCATTGGTTGCTGATTTCCACCGCAATTTACTGAAAGGCGGCATCTACATCTATCCAAGTACCGCCAGCCACCCATCAGGAAAATTGCGCCTGCTGTATGAATGTAACCCAATGGCATTTCTGGCTGAACAAGCCGGAGGCAAAGCTAGTGATGGTGCCAACCGCATTCTGGATATTGTCCCATCCAAACTGCATCAGCGCGTACCTTTCTTTGTTGGCAGTAAATCCATGGTAGAGAAAGCCGAAAGTTTTATGGCTGAATTTCCAGATGAATAATTTCATCTGGAAATGAAGAATTAAGAGGCGGAATTCCGCCTCTTAATTCTATGCCAGTATCTTGAAAAAGAATTTCTACTTACAAACCCCAAACGAGAGTTTTTCTTCGGTAACTCTTCTCGCGAGAATTAGAAAACAGCTAACTTCTTGGAGCGTGCAAAAACATCTTGCCAAGAGAGAATTAGTAAATATTTTGTCAGAATGGCATGAACCAATACACCCGATACAAATAATTCGAACCAAAAGAAATCCAATACCTAG
The DNA here is from genome assembly GCF_001280945.1 of Photorhabdus heterorhabditis. Taxonomy (NCBI): domain Bacteria; kingdom Pseudomonadati; phylum Pseudomonadota; class Gammaproteobacteria; order Enterobacterales; family Morganellaceae; genus Photorhabdus; species Photorhabdus heterorhabditis. The sequence continues at coordinate 4,729 of NZ_LJCS01000021.1, forward strand.
ACGTATCTCAATGTTTTCAAATTTTCTTATAGAATATTTCCAATGTAGAATAAGTGATTTTATATAAAATAAATTTCAACGAGTGATAATAATTTAATTGGAAATTTTTACCGAACAAGCAATAATATCATTTTGGAGATTATTACTGCCATAACATATCCATTATTTGGTAATGTAATGTGCTGTTCACTTTACTGGAATTAGTAATTCCATTATTAGTAAAATCGAATTCGTGATAATCAGATTGCTACCAAAAACTTGATAATATCCTTCCACAAAGCAGTTATTCCCCCAGGCTGTAACTCCTACCTTTTCTACACAAATTCCCTATCGAAAGATAGGGAATCAGATTGCTGACAAAGCATTAACTAAAAAACAGCACCTTGTCAGCAATCTACAACGGGATTCCCTCACCTTTCTTATTTTGGAGATTTTTACAGATTAAGGCCATAGAGATAGTGAGATTTCATCACTATTCTGGCTATAATAGCCTCTACTCCATTCTGGTTTGAAATAAAGGAAACTTTCATGAGTCTGAACTTAGTACCGGCAGGGAAAGAACTGCCTGAAGACATTTACGTCATCATTGAGATCCCTGCAAACGCAGATCCAATTAAATATGAAGTTGATAAAGAATCTGGTGCATTGTTTGTAGATCGTTTTATGTCTACCGCAATGTTCTATCCATGCAACTATGGTTACATCAACAACACTCTGTCTCTGGATGGAGATCCAGTTGATGTTCTGGTTCCAACTCCATACCCGCTGCAGCCAGGTTCTGTGATCCGTTGCCGTCCGGTTGGCGTTCTGAAAATGACTGATGAATCAGGTGAAGATGCGAAACTGGTTGCGGTTCCACACAGCAAATTGACCAAAGAATATGATCACATTAAAGATGTGAACGATCTGCCAGAATTGCTGCGCGCTCAGATCACTCACTTCTTTGAGCGCTACAAAGATCTGGAAAAAGGTAAGTGGGTTAAAGTTGACGGTTGGGATAATGTCGAAGCTGCTAAAGCAGAAATTATCTCCTCTTTCGAACGTGCTGCTAAGAAATAATTTTTCTCTGCCTGCATAGTTAAAAACCTCTGCCAGAAGATCTCTGACAGAGGTTTTTAATATCACAGCCCCTTTACCTTCAGTATAAAAGGGAACCTCGCTTTACTCTTTTTCGTGGCGTTTCAGCCAATCGCCGCTTTTTATCCGTCGTAAACCCGCTACTGGAAACTGATAAAGATATATCCATGCACTGCCATACGGAGTCTGAATCAATTCCCTTACATATTCCCGAGAATTATCTTTCAAATCATCTAACTCTGTCAGGATAGTAGAATTGATACGATATACCTCACACTCAATACTCCCGTCACCACGGACTACCGCAGGATAATGCCCAAGGTCGTACAACTCATAGCCTTCCAGCTTATGATCCCCTAACCATTGAGCATCAGTCATCCAGTGATGATTGCCCTGTTTGCGCCGTAAGCTGCCATAAACAATAATTCGCATTTTTAAAACTCAAACTGATAGAGCAAATCCAATGCCTGATCAATACCAGACATTGCTTCCAGATACAATCTAGGCATTAACCTATAGCGTAAGGTTAACGTTGCCAGCGAATCAAATATACCAACACCATACTTAACTTGCAGATCTTTTGTAATCCTTCCGCTAACAACCACCTGTGATTTATCGCCAGCCCCTTGTGTATCCAGTGCCAAATCGGAAACACCGAATGTTTCACCGATTTTACCCACCAGCTGACCACTCTGTGCAATTCCTAAGCCTATCAATACTGCCCTCATTTGTGAGTCGTCAGAACCACTGTTCTCTAATCCTTCACCACGCAATAAGTAAGAAAGCACTTCCTGTTGTGATTTAACAGGTTCTGAAAAAATTGCCACTTTGGGTTTATCTGCCAGACCAGTCACTCTTACCCCAGCAATAACACCCCCATCAGTTGACTCTGGGTTACGGATAGCCTCAATGTTAAGCAATGGCTGATCCGGTGGACCAGAGAACATAATCAGCCCTTTACGAACGATCAAATCCTGCCCATAAGCATGAAAACGACCATCAAGAATATCAACTTGTCCATTCAAGCCCAGACCTTGCTTATCTTGAGCAACTTTCAGATCACCTTTAAGTTGAGCTTTGAGGCCAAAAGCACTGAAGCGAACATCCTCCCCTATGTGAATCGTCAAATTGCTTTGAATCGGAATGGATGTTTTTTTCTCTTCTAATGGCTGAAAATTCTCATTCAATATAACCTCATCCGATGAAGCTTCAACCGCCGATTCTGGTAATTCCTTAACTGTAATCAGCGCCCAAGGAATATCAACATTACCATCTAGTTTCAACAACTGAGGTGAAGCCTCAAATACCAGATCAGGGCTAACATCAATTTTTACCATTGGAGGAAAAGTTACCCTCAGCTTATTACCGTTAGCGGCAACTCTTGCATGCCATGTATCCAAATCATGCCAGTCAGCATCACCACTCAGGTTAAGTTGCCCTTTTGGAGTTTTGATAACCCCCTCAAGGGCAGAGCGCACTCCATCAAAATTCACCCCAAGTTGCCCTTGAGTAATATCAAATGGAATCCAATGACCCGAAGCTTGCAGTGAACTTAGAGCCAGTCGGCCAAACAGTAATGGATTTTTGGCATTTCCCCCCAAGCGCAAATTAGCATTCAAATGACCTTCAGCTTTATCGCCTTTATCAAGGATTGGCTTAATCAATGCCAGTGAGATATCCTGAATACCTACATTGCCAGATAGTTTGCGGCGCCCTTCAAGATCTGCAATCTGTACGTCACCGTTAAACTGACCATTTCCCATGATTTTAAACAACCAATCTAGCTCCGCGGTACCATTCTTCAAACCAGCCTTGAGTGTCAGTGTCTGGAAATCTACGGGTAATGCGACGCCATCGACCATCTGTTTAACCTGTACCTCGCTACCGCGCAGATTAACATTAGCTTGAGGCAATCCATGTCCCGCACTCCATTTAACATCTGCGTTACCACTAAATACGCCTTTCAGTTGTGTTTCAGGTCCCAGTAATGGTTGAATCATGGCGAGATCAAAACGTTCAAGAACAACAGATGCGCTGCCGTTAGTACCAGCTTCAATCGGTTTAGGTACGCAGAGTTGCGCATGTGGATTCAGCCAGCAATGAGTACCCACAGTCACTTTCTGCTGCGGGTTGAGGTAATCGATAATAATAGGTTTAGTTAAACGCCATTCTCCAACCGGAGTGTCAAAACGAGTATTATTGATATTACCTTTCCATCGTTGTTGCTTGCGATCAAAACTACCATTAAGTGCAAGCTGACCGGAAACAGGTGCCCCATCGATCTTCAGCTGCAAATCATGCTGCTTTTCATTGCCTTTAGCATTCAGCGTTAGATTACGGATGATCAAGTCAACCTGTTTTAACTGACGGACATTGACAGCAAGATCACCCTGGATCTGCTCAGCAGAACGCACATTCCCTTTCACATTTACGCTATCAATGCGCAAATCTTGCCATTTCAATCCATTAGCATTCAGATCCGCCAAAAGCTGCGGTGCTTGCATACTACCACGTAGTTTCAGTGTTCCATTAACCACACCGCCAAGCCCCGGCAATAGACCATCCAGTCTCGGTGCATTGATATTGCCATCAAGTTTCCATTGTTTGGACAACTGCCCCTGGAAATTCATTTTATTACGCCCCAAAGCCAGCTCAAACTGAGGAATATTCCACTGACCAGCAGCATTACCAGAAACCTTACCTCTGGCTTTTACCAAGTTCTGTTTTACATTGCCATCCAGTGTGATTTCCGGGATCTGGAGCTGCCAACTACCACCGTGCAAACTACCACGGGTAACAATTTTGCCATCTATTCTGGCAGGCCATTCCGGCCACTGTTTCGCAGTATTGATCCCAGAGAGTGTCAGCACCGTATTCCAACTTACCGCTTTACTCCAATCTGCCACACTGGTTAATTCAGCCCTTCCCTGTAAAGCAGACAGACGTAAACGAGTCAACCTGAACTGTTCTTCATTACCTTTAGCATCCAGAACCAGTAATGCCGGTGGAATTTCATTACCTTTAATATCGGAGCGTAATGACAAATCATAACCACTAGCCTTACCATTCAACCGCATTTTTATACTATCAAGCTGATACTCAGGCTCTCCGGTTAAAGGCCAGCTAAATTGCTGGCTTTCAAGCGTTACACGCATCGGCAAACCTGCCCGAGCCAACTCTGCTTGAGCATCAAGTTTAGCACTGACAGGACCAGACAAATTTAGACCCAAGTTGAGTTGTTCCAGCAAGGCACCATCAAGCTTCAAATCAACTTTTTGCCCTTGTATCTCTTGCCGATTCAATTCACCTTTTATTGTCAATTTTACTGGCCATTGCTGTGCCAGAGTCGCTGAGCCATTAATAGCTAAAGAACCTTCCGGCGCATTAATATTCAGTTTATTGAGCTGAATCTGCTGCCCCTGATTGCTCAATTGCAGTAATAAGTCATTGATGGTGATATTGGTATCACTGATCAGCTGTAATTGTTTACCACTGATCTCTTCAACAGTAATATCCAGTGGAATAGGCACTTCCGGTAACTTTGCCAGCAACGGCTGAGAAAACAATTCTTTCAGGATTTCTCCCAGCGACTTTTCCGGTTCAACCTCCTGTTTGACTTTCTTTGCTGCTTCCGCAATTTTCAATTGTTCAGGGGTAGTTTTTGGCAATCCAACTAACAACTTATTAATTTGAGTTGGCTTAAAAGTTAACACCTTTTGCTGCCACTGAGCCGCTGTTCTGAATTCATCAAGGGCAATCACCATATCATCTACGGTAACAGTGGCATTTTTAACAGATAGCAAATCAAGTGAAATCGGATACGGAGTCCTTAGCTCAGTCAGAGGTTCTGATTCTGGTGATGGTTCCTCCGAAACAGGAAATTGTTTAGTGTTAATCGCAACTTTCACTCCTTCCGTCGTCAATGCATTAATACATAAATGACTGTTTTTCAAACAAGAAAGACGTAACGAAAGGTGGAATTGATCCACATTGACATCAACACCGGGCACCTGATACCTAACTTCTTTCAGGGTTAAATCACGCCAACCACCACTAACGCTAGCTATATCCAGCCCCGGAACCCAACGGGCAGCACTGTTAATCATAAAATGCAAGCCAGATTGCGTTCCTATCAACCCAGCCGCAGTAATGACCAACAGAGTAACCATCAGTAAAAAAGCAATACTGATCTTTTTAATCCATCTCATAATTCAGATCCTAATCCAATATAAAACTGGATATCATGGGATTCTGAATCCCCTATTGGCTTGGCAAGATCAAACTTAATTGGCCCGACAGGAGAGGCCCAACGCACACCAATTCCTGCGCCGGTTTTGAAGTCACTGTTTTTAATATTATTGACTGCTTCACCTGTATCAACAAAAACCGCGCTCCACCAATCACCCGTTACGTTATATTGATACTCAAGAGAACCCACTATCAACGCGGATGCCCCCGTTAATTTTCCTTTATCGTCTTTAGGAGAAATTTTCTGGTATTTGTAGCCACGAACACTGTGATCACCACCAGCAAAGAAACGTAAATCAGGTGGAACTTTCTGGAATTCATTAGTTTCTATCCAACCCAGATTACCTCGAACAACAAAGCGATGATTATCCCAGTAAGTTCTTATCCAAACGTTTTTCGCCTGTAATACCAAGAAATCCACATCAGAACCCCAAGTAGTATCAGAAATATCAATGGAATAGCGCTGACTATCGCCCCAAGAAGGCATCGTACCACCACGCTGACGGATACGGCTGACATTCACTCCCGGATACAACAACATCGTGGTGTTAGTGACATCCGCCTGAGTAAAGTGGCTGAGACTCCAACGCAGATTGATTCCATACTGCCAGCCAGTAGAAAGATCCCAATTACGAGAAAGATTCACCGTCGCAGTATCTGATACGGTATCGTTGAGATCCTTGCGTTTATAACCGGTCTGCAACGCATAATACTGCTCCAGAGGGTTCGCTTTTAGCGGCATTTTATAGCTGGCATCAATAATCTGTTCGGGTGCAGAAAGGTTGACGCTGGTGTTAAGGCTGTGTCCACGGGAATTAAGCCACGGTTTTGCCCATTTAGCCTTCACCCGTGGCCCCACATCTGAGCCATAGCCGCCCCCGAGTTCAACATAATTTCCGGAACGTGGTGTTAAGACCGCATCAAGAGGGAGAGTCCTATTACCACTTTTTCTGGCCGGAGCAAAATCAGGTGTCACTAGTGCCGAGTTAAACCAGCCGGTCTCTGCCAATCGCCGGTTCAGCTCTGCCAATTGCTCTGAGGTATAAAAATCCCCTTCTTTGAACGGAACTAAGTTACTCAGATAATCTTCGCGAATCTGTGAGCCTTGATAATGTACCGGACCAAAGCGATAACGTTCCCCACTGTCAAAATCAAAATCCCAGAATGCCTCATGCCGCTCTTTAGAAACACCTAATTGGTTCTTCTTCATGACGGCGTCAAAGTAACCTTTTCTAATAGCAAGTCCAGTTAAAGAGCTTTTGAAGCTTTCATATTCACCATGATTAAGAATTGTCCCCTTTGTCGGACTTTTGCTTTTGACAAGTTTGGCATAATCTCCATCTGTCTTAGCTCCACCTGCCAAAACAACATTAACACCGGCAATCCGTACAGGCTCACCCACGATGACTTTTGCTGTTAATACCGAACGAGTGGGAGGTTTATTTTCCTGATAGGTAAATTCAATGATAGGTTCATAATAACCAAGAGGGCGCAAACCTTCACGAATCGCTTTATCTACGCGAGAGCGGAAACGACCATCAGCAGCAACTTCGTCAGTGCTGATAGTTGAAAGATGAACCCGAGCATTTTTTTCTAAATTGCCTGTTAATCCTTCCATTTTCAGGCGAAGACTAGCACTATGAACGATGGGAGTTGCGACAGACACACAAAGAAAACATAAAACGGGGTATCTCGACACGCGAACTCCTAACCTGATCGGAATAATTTGACTATAATGAAATTTATTTTGATTAAAGTTTATAATATATACAATCTATTAATATCTGAAAACCTAATAATTACGAGAGGGAATTTTGCCAACTTCAACTAACAAGATCCAATCTGTTGATTCTCAACACATACTGTCAGGCAAAACAGAACCACTTAAGGTTTCACCAGGCCATATTGTCACCAATCATGCGATAAAACCTGTTCCAGAAAATATGGAAGTTGCCTATTTTGGTATGGGATGCTTCTGGGGCGTAGAGCGTCTATTCTGGCAGCAACCTGATATTTACACAACCTCCGTGGGTTATAGCGGTGGCACAACACCGAACCCAACTTATGAAGAAGTCTGTAGCGGTCTGACTGGACATGCTGAGGTTGTCAGAATTGTTTATGATCCGGCAACAAATAGTTATGAAAACCTATTAAAGCTTTTCTGGGAAAACCACGATCCGGCTCAGGGAATGCGCCAAGGCGGGGATATTGGTACTCAGTACCGCTCCGCAATTTATACTGTGTCACCTCAACAACATGAACTGGCATTAGCTAGCCGTGAACGTTTCCAAAAGGCAATGCAACAGCAAGGAGATAACCGTGCTGTTACGACAGAAATCACAGAAGCTGGGCCATTCTATTTTGCAGAAGACTATCACCAGCAATATCTGTTTAAAAATCCTGAAGGGTATTGTGGGTTAGGTGGTATTGGTGTTTGCTTGCCACAAATGGATAAAAACTAGTCGATTTATTTAAGTTAATGTTATAATTATTACGATAACAAATAGTTTATCTCTGTATTTATTTCAACTTTTTGTTTTATACGATTTTTACTGTTTCCTCCGGTGTTCTTTCAATGACAATCTACTCTATCACCGGAGGTAAAACATGGATACTTTATGTTAAATAGTCTATTAGTGGTGTTTTTATTGTGTGCAATAAGCGCCTTTTTTTCGTTATCTGAAATTTCTCTTGCCGCCTCAAGGCGGATCAAATTAAAGCTGATGGCAGATGAAGGTAATATCAACGCAGCTTATGTCCTCAAACTACAAGAAACGCCAGGAATGTTTTTCACTGTCGTACAAATCGGCTTAAACGCCGTTGCCATTCTGGCAGGTGTTGTCGGTGAATCTGCATTCTCTCCTTCACTAAAAGCTTTTTTCATTAAATTTATGAACCCAGAATGGGCAGAACAACTCGGCTTTATCTGTTCATTTGCTATCGTGACAAGTCTGTTTATTTTACTTGCTGACCTGACACCAAAGCGTATTGGCATGATCAAACCAGAAGCTGTCGCAGTGAAAATCGTTAACCCAATGCGTTTTTGCCTGGCAATTTGCCGCCCATTAGTCTGGCTGTTTAATGGCCTGGCTGATCTTATCTTTAAGATCTTTAAAATTCCGATGGCTCGAAATGAAGACATCACATCTGATGATATTTTTGCTGTTGTAGAAGCAGGCGCAGTTGCGGGTATCCTTCGTAAACAAGAACATGAACTGATTGAAAACGTATTCGAGCTTGAATCTCGTACTGTTCCTTCGGCCATGACCTCACGAGAAAGTGTCATCTATTTTGATAAAAATGAAAGTGAAGAAAGTATCAAACAACAGGTTTCCACCCAACCCCATTCCAAATATCTGATATGTGATGGCGATATCGATCATGTTATTGGTTATGTGGATTCAAAAGACCTACTTAACCGTGTCCTAAGTGGTCAGAGCCTGAGCTTCAATAAAGGTGTCCAGATCCGCAATGCTCTAATCATTCCAGATACCCTGACGCTCTCAGATACACTAGAAAGTTTTAAAGCTGCTGGTGAAGATTTCGCTATCATCTTGAATGAATACGCACTGGTGATGGGTGTAATTACTCTCAATGATGTTATGACCACACTAATGGGCGATTTAGTTGGTCAGGGACAGGAAGAACAGATTATCGCCCGTGACGAGAATTCATGGCTAGTTGAAGGCGGCACACCTATTGATGATGTGCAACGGGTACTGGATATCGATGATTTCCCTGACTCCAGCAACTACGAAACTATAGCGGGTTTTATGATGTTTCGGCTGCGAAAAATTCCAAAACGTACCGATTCTGTCAAGTTTGCTGGTTATAAGTTTGAAGTTGTCGATATTGATAACTACAAAATCGATCAGCTATTAGTCACAAAAATCACAGATACATTAACCACAGCTCCAATACAAGAATCGCCCATTCGGTGATAATCAATAAGTAAAAACGGTTCATCTATCTAAACCGTTTAATATTTCTATATTAAGCGCCACTTAATTTGTGGCGCGGATTATTCAGTATGCTATTGCTCGGCTTTTCTCGTTATCTATCCTATTTCGGCCTGCAAACGTAACACCTGCTGATTAACTTCGCTCATCACACTAAAATGGCGCTTATCTCTCACCTTCGGTGGTAAAATTTTACCGCAGTCGAACTCAAAAGCCCCCATATCTTTAATGTATAAACGTCCACGGAACAAGGTTTTAACATAGAGAGCAATTTTCAGTGGGTTATATTGGTGAAAAATTTTCATCTCTGCTTTTTTCCTCTTAATGCTTCTTACGGTTACATTTGGTGAACCAATTACATACACCACACCGTTATGTAGAATAATAGACTGAATTTATCGAATTTTGTTCCTCCTATTTTGAGTTTTACTCACTGAATTTACATAAAATGACAGATATTTAGATATACATAACTATGTAACTTTATGTCTTACTTAATGTTAAAAAATTGATCTTCTTTAAAGGGATAAATCCATTAATAACCGCTATGCTAAAAACCCGTGCATCGTCACATTAACCTACAAAGGAAAAATTATGATAAAGAATTTCATGTTATATGCTGCGCTACTTTGCTCTCCCACTTTAGCATTCGCTCACAACATTTCCCTGGAACAACAAGTTCCTGCGGTCAGTATTTCTGATAAAGGAGAATTGCTACTCAATAATAACAAGTTTAGCTACCAAAATTGGGATAGTGAAAAACTGATTGGAAAAGTGAGAGTCATACAACATATTGCAGGTCGCAGTGCAGCTAAAGAGATGAATGCTCCATTGATAGAAGAGATAAAACATGCTGATTTTCCAAAGGAAAAATATCAAACAACCACTATCATCAATACTAATGATGCAATATTCGGTACTGGGCCATTTGTCCGTAGCAGTATTGAAGACAGTAAAAGAGAGTTTCCATGGTCCCAATTTATCGCTGATAGCAATGGCGTAGCCAAAAAATTATGGCAGTTGGAGCCTAAAAGTTCTGCCATTATTGTCCTGGATAAAAACGGCGTAGCGAAGTTTGCCAAAGAAGGGGCATTAAGTGGTAGCGAAGTCAAACACGTCATTGAATTAGTTCGTAAAGAATTACAATAAAAACATTCGTGGTGATAACGACGTGCAGATACGTTTCGATTTGCAATTATCACCACGATCTTTACTAAAAAACCGCCGCAGCTAAAAAATTGTTACTCTAAATCCCGGATTCAAAAATGATTCACGAGGCGTATAATCCAGAGTTTGGCCTTTCCAGTTTGTCACATGAGCACCAGCAGCAATTGCTACAGCATGGCCCGCCGCGGTATCCCAGATATGAGTTGGTCCAAAGCGAGGATAAAGTTGTGCCTTTCCTTCGGCCACCAAGCAGAATTTCAATGAAGAACCAACAGAAACCGTCTGATGTTCACCTAACTGATTGAGATAATCTTCCAATTCTGTATCCCTATGAGAGCGGCTAACAACCACCATCGGGGGATTGGCATCACGAATTTTAATCGGTAGCCACTGACCACCACCGGTTTTTTTCCATGCCTGCCGCCCCAGCCCTGAATAAAGGGAATCCCGCACAGGAGCATATACCACCCCCATCACCGGGATTCCCTCATCAATCAAAGCAATATTAACCGTGAACTCACCATTACGATTAATAAACTCCTTAGTCCCATCCAGAGGGTCAACTAACCAATAACGCTTCCAATAACGCCTTTCTTCCCAAGCAGGCGGCTCTTCTTCCGACAACAGCGGAATTTCCGGTGCAATGAGGGATAATCCAGCTTTAATTATTTTATGAGCCGCAATATCAGCCACAGTAACCGGTGAATCATCCTGCTTATGCTCAACTTTCAAAGGATGTTCATCCTGATAAATTGTCATAATAGCCGCGCCAGCTTCCCGGGCCAGTTGGCAGATTTGTTCTAGCATCATACACCTCTGCGGTTAGTTATCATTTTATACCCGTTATCTTTCAAGTTGCCCTTTGTTGGCTGCACTCACTCACCCCAGTCACAGAGTTATCTATGCTCCCGGAGATTCGCTCCCTTGCTGTCGCGATCCATCTTGAAATCCATAAGGTATAGACTATATTACTGATTGAGCTTTTCTGGAATTGTAAGAATTTTATTACCATCATCAAAACAAAAACAGCCGGATATACCGGCCATTTTTAAGTCATATTCCTGGATAAAATTATAGAATATCCAGTAACTCCACTTCAAAAATCAGCGCGCTGTATGGAGGAATCGATGCACCAGCACCATTCTCACCATAAGCCAAATTATGTGGGATATAAAGTTCCCATTTAGAACCAACAGGCATCAAGGTTAATGCTTCGATCCATCCGGCAATCACACCATTTACTGGAAATTCAGCAGGTTCACCACGTTGAATTGAACTGTCGAACACAGTGCCATCAATTAAGCGGCCAGTATAATGAACACGTACATGGTCAGTACGGGCAGGAATTGCACCATCACCCTGTTTCAGTACAGAGAACTGCAAACCAGATTCTGTCGTACTTATACCATCACGCTGAGCGTTTTCTGCCAGAAACTTCTGACCCTCTTCTGCCATAGCCTGCTGACGTTCACGGCGCACACCATCCGCACGTTCATGCATTTCACGTAAAGCACGATGCAGTGTTTCAACTGGCACCGCTGGAGACTGACTTTCCAACGCATCACATAACCCTGCTAACAGTGCTTCCGGCTCCAGACCTTGCAGGCCAGATTCCAATAATTGCTGACCAACTTGCAAGCCAACCCCATAACTTGCTTGTGCTTCGATAGAGTCAAAAGAAAGTTTTGCCATGAAAATACCTGTGATTAAATCAAATTAGGCTTGCAAGCATAGCAGTGCTATGTAACAGGGTAAACTGTAGATATCATCAGAGGGAAATATTCAAGCCACGATTTTTCACTCTCTGGAGGTAGAACAAAGGATTACGGTAGTTTTTTCACTAAAAAATATAGAGTTCAATTAAGAATATTGCTCAAGATTAGCGTCTTTACTTCTTAAAATTTCAATATAAATACTCTCTTTAAAAATATTTTTACTTATAATTGATTATATGAATAAAATATTACTGATATAAAATTAGTTTTATTGAAAATATTGTTTAATGGGAGAAATCTTATGAATACTTTATTTAATGAAGCCTTATTGGAAATTCAGAAGACCAAAACCATACCAGAATTAGAAGATAAGGTACTAAATGCTATAAATTATCTTGACTTTGAATTCTACTCAATTTATCAAGAAGAAAAATACCCATTCACGACAAAAAAATATGTTCTAATAACCAATTTAAACACAGAATCCATGGGTGGTTATAATAGAAATGACCATCATGACAGTGATCAACTAATGAATGGTGATTTTATTTTCTCTATCCCTTCAATTTGTAATGATAAAACATCAGAGCATACTGATTTCATGATTAAAAAAACCAATCAAAATGAGATTAGAAACAGTATTTCAATTAAAATCAAAGGCTACCATGGAGAAAGATCAATTTTTTCAGTGTCCAGAAAAGAAGGCGCTATCTCCCACAATGAAATACTTAACAAAGCAGGAATGTTAGGAATATTAGCGAATGAATGCATAAAAACGTTTAATAACTTAAAAAATAAAAAGGATAAGATAATCGTTCCAACACTGTCCACAAGAGAAGTCGAAGTAATAAGATGGACTTGCGAAGGAAAAACATCTGCTGAAATAGCCAATATACTGGATATATCAACAAGAACAGTTAATTTCCACATTAATAATGTTATGGAAAAATTAGTTGTCCCCAACAAAGTTGCTGCGGTTGCCAAAGCAATAGCGTATAACCTGATTATATAATAATTATAACCAAATTGAGGCTCTAATCAGATGGAACTATGAAATATAGTTCGCCAAAATGCTTTGACAACCATCATTAATCTCATTCACCAGGGATTCACATTTGATATATTCATCATTAATATGCACACAAATATAATCACAGAAATCATTATTACTCTTAAGTATTTATTAAGTGTATGAATTCTTATCCAAATTAATTTTCATTGCAATTATTTCATAATCTAAATGATCAACCAAAATTTCCTACAAAAATTTGATTGCCGCCACGCTGCGTAACCGATTGAGCAAAAACAACAGGAATTTTACTTCTACCTTTGACAGCCACGACACCAAGATTTCCCCGACCGCAGTTAGGTTTAATCATCACACCATACGGAACAAAATCATAAAACTCTTCCAACTACTGAACTTCATTAAAGATAAAAATGAAGCACTATTGGTCGAGGTATACACTATACAAGCACAGTAAACATAATAATTTTATGAAAATTCTGTGTATCATTAGTATTACCTCAACCTTATTATCTATCCCATTAAGCTATACCCTTCATCCTTCAAGTTACTGCTTTGTTGGCTGCGTTCACTTACCCCGGTCACAAAGTTATCTATGCTCCCGGGGATTCGTTCCCTTGCCGTCGCGATCCATCTTGAAATCCATAGGGTATAACAAATAATTCTCTAATTAACTGAACCAATTACGCCTGCTGGGATAGACTTTTACCACTAAAAAATTAATGAATAGATTTAATCAAATAATTGCCCAGAACTAAATAATCAATATTTGTTTTCATGAAAGTTTTAATAGCATCATCAGGAGAACAAACGATTGGTTCACTATCGTTATAAGAGGTATTCAGCAACATAGGAACACCTGTTTTCCGATAAAATTCTTCAATCAACTGAGCATAACCTGAATTTGACCCGCTATCTACAACCTGAACTCTAGCAGTACCATCCTCATGAACGACTGCCGGAATTTGCAATGCTTTATCTACTTTAGCATCCATCGCCAACAGCATATATTTTGCAGCTTCAGGTAATTCTTTCCGAACATGGAACCAATCAGCCACATGCTGACGTAGTACGCTAGGCGCAAACGGTCTGAACATTTCACGATGTTTAACTTTACGATTCATCAAATCCCGAATATCTTTATTTCTCGGATCTGCCAACAAACTACGATTACCAAGCGCTCGCGGCCCAAACTCCATTCTCCCCTGGAACCAGCCAACCACATTATTTTCAGCCAATAAACCGGCCACTACTTCATAAATATTCTCTTCATATGTCCACTCCAAACCATAGGCTTTCAAACTACGCTGGTAATCATCTTCACTATATTCAAGCCCCCAATATGTGTGAGTCAAAGGATAACGTTGATTATTTTCAAGAATCTGATGCCAAATAAATAATGCGGCACCTGTAGCAGTCCCTGCATCATGTGCGGCAGGCTGAACAAAGATATCTTCGATATCCAATTCCTCATATAATCGTTTATTCGTTATGCAATTTAATGCAACACCACCCGCAAGACAGAGTTTATTCGTTGCTGTTTCCTGCAAATAATGACGAGCCATATTTAAAACTATCTCATCAGTTATTTGCTGAAGAGATGCAGCAATATCATAGTATTCCTGTGCAACTTCTCCACCAGGCACTCTTTTCTCAATACCAAACAGGGATTCTAATTTAGAAAATTCTTCGATGCGGAAATCAAGAATGGTGTGGTCGATAGTAAACTCGCCTTTCTCACCAATCTTAACTAATTGTCGAAACGCCGGCATAAAACCTTCAGGTTTACCATAAGCGGACATTCCCATCACCTTACAAGCATCGTATACAGAGAAACCCAGAAATTCTGCCAATTTCTCCCACATAAAACCGATTGAATTAGGATATTCAATGGTTTTAATTTTTTTCATGCTATTACCATCGCCCAGATATACCCCTGCGGTATTATCCTCTCCAACACCATCCAGTGATAATGTTAGCGCTTTATCAAATGGCGAAACAAAATAAGCAGATGCCGCATGGGCGGTGTGATGTGGAACCCAATGAAATTGACCACGAAATCCCATTGATTGTAAAATCTCTGGCACTGAAGTGATTTTACGATAGAAAATTGATTCACCTGATTCACTTCCCCAGCTTCCTTCATTCGTTACTTCATCAATGAAGATTGACTTTCTTCGTTCTATCGGATCAATAGAATATCCGATATGGCTCACATCTTCCAAACTAATACCTGCAAAGTTTAATGCAACTTCAATGGAAGCTAATGGTAATTCATCTGGATTATCAATATTTGCTGGTTTACCGTGTTTCCTCCTATTCAATCGCTCCTCTTCAATAGCAAAAATAGTTTCTCCATCTTTTAATAAACAAACTGCTGATTCATGGTAAACAGAATTTATACCTAAAACATACATGGCCTATTATCCTCATAGTTATTTTATCTTGAATATCAAGCAGCACAAGCTACCACCAATCGCTAAGAATTTAATCATATTGCATTTGACGAAATTGTAACCATAACGTTCAACATTTACAGAACAATCATGCATTAGAGTATGTTTACCTATTGAAATGTTATTACATGAAAATAATTATTTGGCATCATATTATGACATTGATATTCTTCGTTCAAATGTTTCAGCAATATAATATTAGTTTTCTTTAGTAAGTATTTCTGGGTAATAAATGACAGTGCACTCATCAATAAATTGAAATTCTATGACCATATAAAAAAACATTATCCTGAATATGCAACTAAGATTTATCCCTCAGCTCTGGATACCCTTTTTTATTTATTACTTCTTTATATGATCCAAGACTATAACCCAATTTTTCCAAATAATCTATAGTACTGACTTTCACCCTAACGATCAGCATACCGGAAACTACTGGCAAAAAATTTGTTATTAAGATTCATCAAAAAATTCATCTCATTTTAGGTTTAGCGCTTTGTTTATTATAGATATTAAATTTCTTTTCAAATACCTCGGTATGATTTTGACTATATAACCCTCCCCGGTTATATATTGCTAGATTATGACCATAAATACGGGTCTTTGAAGTACGAAAGCAAACATTGACATACTTATAACCTAACTCAAGCGTAACCTCACCATTGACATTTTGGTTCATGCTATCAATAAAATGGTTTAAATGAGTTAATAAAGGATTATACCAAAGGCCAGAATAAACTAGTTCACCCCATTTTTTATCGATTATCTCTTTAAACCAATTTTCGTTACAATTACTACAATAGCATTCCAAATCACGGTGAGCGGTAATTAAGATATGTGCAGCAGGTGATTGATAAATTGCACGTGTTTCCAAGCCAACAACACCATCTTCAACAATTTCAAAAATACCAATTGATAGTCTTTTACCAATTTCATTTAATATTTCAATAATTTCATATAATGATTTTTTTTCACCATCAAGTGATATAGGTATACCATTCTCAAAATCTAATGACAAAAATATTGGTTCAGTAGCTGATAGTGCACGCTCAAATAATTTCTCTTTGATATCTTCAGGAAGTAACATTTCTGAATTTTCCAACGGACTACACTCGATACTGAATCCGCCTATATTTTCATGGATAGAATAAGGGTTATTACAATCAGATTCTTGAGGAATACCATACCGCATAGCATAATTATATACGATATTTTCATCGTATTTAAACTCTCTCAATGCAGCAATAGGTATTTTATTCAGAATTTCTATATTCATATCTATTCTGACTTGATCATTACCACTGAATTGATGTGCAATATAATCAATATTAAGATCATTTGCCACTTCAACTGCCGCTTCAGCAATTGCTGATCGGGAAAGTTCAGTACTAAGAAAACAACCATTTTGATAAGTAGCATTCGCTTTTATCGCTTTTGAAATAAAATTTTCAACATATTGTATTCTATAATCTTTATAAATAAATTTATCAGCACCCGCAACCATGCACTCCAATTCAATGTCTTCAATATCCTCAATATCTCTTACTTTACCCTCATCAATATAAAGAGAAATCACCTCTTTAAATTCATACTTAAGACTTCTGATGATAAGAGGATTGTAGCGGCGATTATAATAAATCACCAAAACACTATTAGAATTCATTTAGCGAGTCCCCCTCTCTTATAATAATTTCTTCTAAGCCAGGCTCCATTGTGCTTTGCTGAATTAATTCTGAGAAATTACTTTCAGATAACCAGGCGTTGTTATAAATGGTGTCTATGTAACGTTCCCCACCATCAGGAATAATGACAACAATATTATCTCCAGGATTAAAATCATCTAAAGGATCTAATGCAGCATAAACCGAACACGCTCCCGTTTCTCCAATCAAAATGCCTTCACTTCTAGCTAATTTTTTTGCCTTCCCGAATACATCAATATCTGCAACCTTTAAAGTAAAATCGATGTGATTGATATCGAGAATAGAAGGTGTAAATGGCAGCCCCGCTTCCTGTACCAAAAATTTTCCTTGTTCACCACCGAAAATAATAGATCCAACAGGTTCAACACCATAAATTCGCACTTGTGGGTTTTTCTCTTTCGAATAACGGGAGACCCCAGTAAGCGTTCCACAACCTCCTGCCGTCGTAAAACAAGCTGCCAAATTATCACCAAAGGTTTCACACAACTCACGTCCTGTAGAGTGATAATGTTCATCGGGATTAACCGGATTCTCAAATTGCATGGGACTGAACGCATTTGGATATGTTTTTACAATATTTTTGGCTAAATCTATAATATTTCTACCTGTCTTCATACCCATTTTGTCTCTCATTTTCTGACTAATGTGAAAAATATACAACGATGACAAGGTATTTTTATTCTAAAATAAGCAAAGTACTTTTATGTTTCATTAATAGATTAATTCATCAATGAAATTACCTACTTTAGAAATAATCCCATAAAATAATATCATTCCTATTATAAGTAATTTCATTTATCTACGCTCTTATAAAATAATTAATTAACATAGATAATGATTATAAATTCCCGCCCAGAAGTCTACTGTCAATATTGACAGTTTAGTCTAAAAAACCATATAAGTCTTTAAAATTATTATTGGAATATAAAGATTATTAATTTTCTTATTTCTATATAATTATATAAAAATCGATTATTATAAAGATAATAGTAATAATCATATAAAAAAATATTACTAATTAATCTTATATAATAAGAATATAAATTATATTTTCAAGCAGGTAAATTAGAAAATATCCAGCAATAAATCCCCATATTACAATTGGATTGGTAATACCATATTATTAGAGAAGGGAAAAATCAATTCAATTATTACCCACTAATCAACGGTTTTTTTACTAATACCAAGAAATAAAACGAACTAAAAGGTAAAACAATAGTAGAATACTCTGGAAAAAGCATAGGCAGAATAGCAATCAGATTTAACGGAAACTATCAGAGAAAATCTTATAGCCGAATAAGGTAATATTGAATTGGCAAAACAAAAAACGCCAGCATTGCCAGCGTTTTTTACTTGTTTGCATCCGTTAATTAGATATTAAGCTTCAGCAACAATGTTAACGTTCAGTTTCGCGAATACATCGCTGTGTACCTGGAAGTGAACTTCATGTTCACCAGTGGTACGCAGAACACCATTAGGCAAGCGAACTTCGCTTTTAGATACTTCAATACCTGCCGCAGTAACTGCATCAGCGATATCACGAGTACCAACAGAACCAAACAGTTTACCTTCGTCACCTGCTTTAGAAGCAATAGTAACAGAACCCAGCTCACTGATTTTCTCAGCGCGAGCTTCTGCTGCTGCCAGAACATCAGCCAGTTTAGCTTCTAGTTCAGCGCGGCGAGCTTCGAAGAATTCGATGTTTTTCTTAGTCGCAGGAACAGCTTTTCCCTGTGGTACTAAGTAGTTACGGGCATAGCCCGGTTTAACGTTAACTTGATCACCCAGGCTACCCAGGTTAGCTACTTTATCAAGCAGAATAATTTGCATTACCTTATCCTCTCAGAGTCGTTAATGGACTGTGCCGATTACTGATGACGATCAGTGTAAGGCAACAAAGACAGGTAGCGTGCGCGCTTGATAGCACGAGCGAGCTGACGCTGATATTTTGCACGGGTGCCAGTGATACGGCTTGGTACAATTTTACCACTCTCGGTGATGTAATTTTTCAGCGTAGCGATGTCTTTATAATCAATCTCTTGAACGCCTTCCGCGGTGAAACGGCAGAACTTGCGACGACGGAAATAACGTGCCATTTGGCTAGTCTCCAGAATCTATCAATTCAATCTGCTCGGCATGAAGAACCAGTTTGTTAAGACCATTGCGACCTTGATGGCAACTAATGAATCCTGAAACGGTTAATCGACTGCCGACCGTTATACTGTGAGTTAAAACTTGTAACGCTTGTCCGCTGGCAATGACTGGCATTCTGCACCATGCTTGCCTGCTTAGACCGGCTTCCTGTTGCTGTGAACGATGCTCAAGTACAAACTGGCAATGAGGGATGCCGGCTGGACTGACTTTTCGAATAGGGGCTTTGCACACTATGCCAGAAAGCACCAAACGATTAGTCGTCACAGTTATTACTCTTCAGAATCCCCAGCTTCTTCAGCATCAACGCCGGCGTCTTCCAGAGAGTAATCGCGGCTGCGACGTTCATCTTTGGCTTTAACCATTGGAGATGCTTCAGTTACCGCGTGCTTAACGCGCATAATCATGCTGCGGATAACGGCATCGTTGAAGCGGAAGTTAGTTTCCAGCTCATCAACCGCTTCCTGCGGAGCTTCAACGTTCATCAGAACGTAGTGGGCTTTGTGCAGTTTGTTGATTGGATAAGCCAGTTGACGGCGACCCCAGTCTTCCAGACGGTGAATCTGACCTTGCGCGTTAGTGATAGTCGCACTGTAACGCTCGATCATGCCCGGAACCTGTTCGCTTTGGTCAGGATGGACCATAAAAACGATTTCGTAATGACGCATTAGTATTGCTCCTTACGGATTATTCAGCCTCCTGTCAGGGTCAACCGCGGCCCGTGGAGGCAAGGAACTTGTTTAAGTGCGGCTGAAAAATTGACGCGTAACTATACCCGCCTCGCATAAAAAACTCAAGGAGCGAACAACGCTTTATATTTTTCGTTACTGCGAACTACGCTGACGCATCGCTTCAAACAGGCAAACACCCGTTGCAACAGACACATTAAGGGATGAGACAGAACCCGCCATAGGAATACTAATCAATTCATCACAGTGTTCACGGGTCAAACGGCGCATACCTTCCCCTTCCGCCCCCATCACCAAAGCAATGGGGCCTGTTAGTTTGCTCTGATATAGCGTATGGTCAGCTTCCCCAGCTGTACCAACCACCCAAATATTATGTTCCTGCAACAAACGCAGAGTTCGGGCAAGATTAGTTACACGAACAAGTGGTACGCTCTCCGCAGCGCCACATGCCACCTTTTTCGCCGTAGCATTAAGCTGAGCGGAACGGTCTCGGGGAACAATAACCGCATGCACACCTGCCGCATCAGCACTACGCAAACAAGCGCCCAGATTATGTGGATCTGTCACACCATCAAGCACCAGCAAAAAAGGCGTTTCCACCTGTGCCAGTAAATCTGGTAAGTCATTTTCCTGATATTGACACCCCGACTTCACTTTGGCGATAATCCCCTGATGCACAGCACCTTCCGTTTGATTATCCAGCCACTGACGATTTGCCAATTGGACAACTATCCCAATGTTTTCCAGTTCATTAATCAGAGGCATCAAACGACGATCTTCGCGCCCTTTCAGTACATAAACTTCTATAAAACGCTGAGGATCGCGCTCCAGTAAAGCTTTAACGGCATGAATACCGTAGATAATTTCACTCATAATCTTCTTATTTCACTGTTATACAGTACTGACTGATACTTTGAGCCTATCCATCAGGCTCTCTGTATTCAAGACACTAAAATATTCAGGCTACCTCGGAAGGAATAGCCCTTTGATTACTTCTCTGCACTTTTCTTAGCCCGTTTCGCTTTGAATTTAGAGGCAATTTTTTGTGTTTCGGCTGAAGGTTTTTTCTTATCTTTTTTCTTATTCCCTTTCGGCTTATCCGCAGGTTTCTTTTTACGGAAAGCACCATCAGGTTCAAAGCGAGTCTCTTTGCTATAACCACGCCCTTTCTTACCGTCCCTACGGCCAGGCTCTGCTTTTTTCAGCTTGTCACGCGTTGTTTTACCTGCATTCCGGGCTTTGCGGGTAGTGGAAAGCAATTTAAAATCAATATTACGCTCATCCATATGGACAGCTTCCACTCGGATTTCAACTTCATCCCCCAACCGGTAAGTTTGACCAGAAGATTCACCAATTAAACGCTGCCCCACATTATCAAAGCGATAATAATCATTATGCAGTGTGGAAACATGTACTAAGCCGTCGATAAACAGATCATTCAAGCGAACAAAGAAGCCGAAGCCTGTCACACTGGTGATAATTCCGGTAAAAATATTGCCCACCTGATCCTGCATGAAATCACACTTAAGCCAATCAGCAACATCTCTCGTCGCTTCATCTGCACGGCGCTCAGTCATAGAACAGTGTTCGCCCAGTTGCAGCATATGCTCCACATCGCTATGCCATCCACCGGTTGCTGTTCCGCACTGCTCAACAATACCTTCCTGTTTTGCCAACAGATATTTTATCGCCCGATGCAGTACCAAATCAGGATAGCGTCGGATAGGTGAAGTAAAGTGCGCATAAGAGTTTAATGACAGGCCAAAGTGACCTCGATTTTCCGGGTCATAAATTGCCTGTTTCATTGAACGCAGCAACATGGTTTGCAGTAATTCACGATCGGGACGTTCCGCCACTTGATGCATCAGTTGTGCATAATCCTTCGGCGTTGGCGTCATGCCACCCGGCAAAGTCAATCCCAATTCGCTAAAAACAGAACGCAGGTTAAGAATGCTTTCTTCTCTTGGTCGATCATGAATACGGTAAAGCACCGGTTCTCTGTTTTTCTCTACGAAACGCGCAGCAGCAATATTCGCCAGAATCATGCACTCTTCAATCAGTTTATGCGCGTCATTGCGAACAACTGGTTCAATCCGCTCAATTCGGCGTTCAGCATTAAAGATAAACTTCGCCTCTTCCGATTCAAAAGAGATCGCACCACGCTGCTCCCGGGCACTTTCCAATGCCTGATAAAGTTCATGTAAGTGCTCAATATGCTGAACCAAAGGCTTATATTGCTCACGCAACTCTTCATCTCCCTGCAACATACGCCATACTTTGGTATATGTCAGGCGGGCATGAGAATTCATGACTGCTTCATAAAATTTATAAGATGACAATTTTCCTTGAGCTGAAACTGTCATCTCACACACCATACAAAGACGATCAACCTGTGGGTTCAACGAACAAAGGCCATTGGAAAGCACCTCTGGCAACATAGGAACAACCTGAGACGGGAAGTAAACCGAGTTACTCCGGTTACAGGCTTCTGTATCCAATGCCGTTTGTGGGCGAACATAGTAACTGACATCAGCAATAGCAACCCATAAACGCCAACCACCGCTTCGCTTCCTCTCGCAATAAACGGCGTCATCAAAATCACGAGCATCTTCACCATCAATAGTCACCAATGGTAGAGCACGCAGATCAACACGGTCTTCTTTCGCAGATTCAGGCACCTGTTCATCCAGAGATGCCACCTGATTTTCCACTTGTGGTGGCCAATTGTGTGGAATTTCATGAGTACGCAAGGCAATTTCCACTGCCATATTCGTTCCCATGGTTTCACCCAACACTTCAACAATTTTACCAACCGCTTTTGTGCGGCGCGTTGGGCGTGCAGTTAATTCCACCACGACCACGTTCCCCATACGAGCACCACAACTCTCATCTCTCGGGATCAAGATATCGAAGCTCAAGCGACTGTCATCCGGTACGACAAACCCCATGTCAGAGTCAAGAAAATAACGGCCAACAATCTGACTGGTCTTAGGTACCAATACACGAACAATACGCGCTTCACTGCGCCCTTTACGATCTGAAGGCAATGGCTGCGCCAATACGACATCACCATGAATAGCCATTTTCAACTGCTCAGCAGAAAGATAAAAATCGTCTTTGTATCCTTCCACCCTCAGGAAACCATAACCATCCCTGTGACCAATAACGCTACCTTTTAATAAATCCAGTCTTTCTGGCAAGGCGTAACATTGACGGCGGGTGAAAACCAGTTGACCATCACGTTCCATTGCCCGCAAACGGCGACGTAATGCTTCAAGATCCTCATCATTGGTCAGATTCAGCTCTTGTGCCAGTTCCTGGCGACTTACAGGTACAGCACATTTAGAGATAATGTCTAAGATGTACTCACGGCTTGGAATAGGCGATTCATATTTTTCCGCTTCTCGTTTCTGAAAAGGATCTTGTGACATGGTAGTTGTTCCTCCGTTGTCATCAGCAAGCTGCTTACGCCATTTCTTCATTCGGTCAGAAGCAGCTTATAAAGGGGGATATTGCCTTCAACCATATCAGCTAAAGTATGCTTATCCAGTTCTTCTAAAAACTTCTCTATTGCCTGATTTAATACCATCTTCAGACGACATGCAGACGTAATATGGCAAGATTCCTGGCTACAGTTAACCAATGACAATGGTTCTAGCGCACGAACTACATCACCAATTCTGATATCTTTTGCCGGTTTACCCAGACGAATGCCGCCGTTTTTACCACGGACAGCATCCACTAATCCTAAATGGCTCAATTGGTTAATGATCTTTACCATGTGGTTACGAGAAACACCATAAACATCAGTAACTTCAGAAATACTGGTCATCTGGCTTTGCGGTAAAGCAGCCATATAAATTAGCGCGCGCAAGCCATAATCTGTAAAACTCGTTAACTGCACATCAACCTCTGGATAATGAGATATAAGTTAATATATCCGAGAACAAACTGAAAAAATAAGTATTTGTTCAAATTATATACCATGAATTGGCCAAAATTCTGTTGATCTTCTGGTAGTTAAGCAAAAAAGGCCATAATAAATAGCAAAAAACCGGGCTGAAAAGCCCGGCTTTACCTAATTATCTCACATAATCAGGCATCAAACGGATCACGCAGAATCATTGTCTCTGAACGATCTGGACCTGTAGAAATAATATCAACAGGAACACCAGTAAGCTCTTCTACACGTTTGATATAGTCCAACGCTGCCAGAGGCAATTTGCTATGCTCTTTCACACCGAAAGTACTTTCGTCCCAGCCAGGCATTGTCTCATAAACGGGTTCAATACCTTCCCAATCATCTGCTGCCAAAGGGGTCGTTTCAACCACTCGGCCATCAGGCATACGGTAGCCAACACAAATTTTTACTTCTTTTAAGCCATCCAGCACGTCTAACTTGGTCATACAGAAACCTGACAGCGAGTTGATCTGTACCGCACGGCGGATAGCAATGATGTCCAGCCAACCGGTACGACGGCTACGGCCAGTAGTCGCACCAAACTCTTGACCCTTTTCACGCAGGTAGTTGCCAGTTTCATCAAACAACTCCGTTGGGAATGGGCCAGCACCTACACGGGTAGAATAAGCCTTAATGATCCCCAGAACATAATCAACATAGCATGGACCTAAACCGGAACCTGTTGCAACGCCACCAGCCGTAGTGTTGGAAGAGGTCACGTATGGATAGGTACCGTGGTCGATATCCAACAAAGTGCCTTGTGCTCCTTCGAACATAATCAATTCACCTTTCTGAGTTGCTTTGTACAGCAGGTCAGAAACGTCAACGACCATACTCGTCAGGATATCGGCAACAGCCATGATTTCGTCAAGAGTTTTTTGGTAATCAACCGCAGGTTCTTTGTAATAATGAACCAGTTGAAAGTTGTGATATTCGATAATTTCTTTTAGTTTAGCTGCGAATGCTTCTTTATCAAACAAGTCACCAACACGTAAGCCGCGACGTGCAACTTTGTCTTCATACGCAGGACCGATACCACGACCAGTCGTACCAATAGCTTTCGCACCACGGGCTTTCTCGCGGGCATTATCTAATGCAACATGGTATGGAAGAATAAGCGGACAAGCTTCTGAAATAAGCAGACGTTCGCGAACAGGAACACCACGGGACTCTAATGCGTTCATCTCTTTCATCAGTGCATCAGGCGCTAACACGACCCCGTTTGCAATGATGCTAATAACATTTTCACGCAAGATCCCGGATGGGATTAAGTGGAGAACGGTTTTTTCACCGTTAATAACCAGTGTATGACCAGCATTATGGCCACCTTGATAACGAACAACATACTTAGCTCGTTCAGTCAGCAAGTCGACGATCTTGCCCTTGCCCTCGTCACCCCATTGGGTGCCCAATACGACAACGTTCTTACCCATTTCAAAATTCACTCGGTTGCTTAAAAATGGATTCTAACATCTCATTCCACACCTTTCAGTAATTTTTATCACATCGGTTATCTTTGTTAACCACCTGACATGACAAGGCCCGCCTAATGCGGGCCTTACTTATAGATTCAAAAATCTATCAGCGCTGAACTGCACGTTTTTCAGGTGCCTTCATATAACGGAAGAAATCAGTATCTGGACTTAACACCAGAACATCTTTTCCATCTTCACTGAAGCTTTTCTCGTAAGCACGTAAGCTACGGATAAAAGCATAGAAATCCGGGTCCTGACTGAATGCATCAGCAAACAGTTTAGCCGCCTCTGCATCACCGGAACCACGCAAAGTACGGGCTTCACGCTCCGCTTTTGCCAACGTTTCGGTGACCTGCTTATCCGCTGCTGCGCGCAATTTCTCTGCTTCTTCCAGGCCCTGAGAGCGATGACGACGAGCTACCGCTTCACGTTCCGCACGCATACGCTGGAAAATAGCTTCTGAAACTTCTAACGGCAGGTTGATCTGCTTGATTCGCACATCAACAACCTCAATACCCAGAGCTGCCATACTGTTCGGATTAATAGCCGATTGTTTACCCGCCGTTTCTTTCTCTACTCGAGCTACAGCAGATGCGATAGCATCATCCGCTTCACTGGTCGTTGCTACTTCACTGTCAGTGGTACCTTTATTCAACGCATCACGAACATCGGTAGTCAATTTGCCACGTGAATCAGTAACAATACCGCGAACATCCAAACGACCAATTTCAGAACGTAAACGGTCACTGAACTTACGTTTCAGCAAAACTTCAGCCTGAGAAATATCACCATTACCAGTAGCCAGATAATAACGGCTAAAATCGATAATGCGCCATTTCAGGTAAGAATCGACAATCAAGTCTTTGTTTTCACTGGTCAGGAACCGATCCGCCTGAATATCCATAGTTTGAATACGGGCATCAAGGGTTTTCACTGTTTCAATGAATGGCACTTTAAAATGAAAACCAGGTTCATACACAATCGGTTTATTTTCCGCATCACGGACAACCTTACTAAAACGTAGAACAATACCGCGCTGTCCTTCATGCACGACAAACACTGAGGTATATAAAACTACCAGTACAGCGACAATAATAACAATGAATGGCTTACGCATGATTATTGTCTCCCTACTCTAACAGTGTCATTACGCAGATTATCTGTCCGGTTCGAACTTAACGGTATTGTCGGACGAGTAACTCGTGGGCTGAGACCTGCTGAATTACCTGGCTGGCTTTCCACGCCCGTTTTACCTTTACCGCTGGCTGTATCGCTGCGGAACATTTGATCCAATGGCAGGACCATCAGATTATTATTATTCTCACTAGCAATAACCTTACGAGTATGACTCAGCACCTTTTCCATAGTCTCAATGTACAGACGCTCACGAGTAATTTCTGGGGCTGCTTTATATTCAGGCAACATTTTGGCAAAACTTGCTACCTCACCCTGTGCCTCCAATACCACTCGAGCTTTATAAGCTTTAGCATCTTCAATTAGCCGCTGAGCCTGACCATTTGCACGTGGCTGAACTTCATTAGCGTAAGCTTCCGCTTCACGAATGTATTGCTGTTCGTTTTCACGGGCGGCAATCGCATCGTCAAATGAAGCTTTTACTTCCTCTGGTGGACGGGCAGTCTGGAAGTTAACATCCAACAGAGTAATACCCATGTTGTATGGACGAATAGTTTCTTCCAGTACCCGTTGGGTATCGCTACGTACAATAGTACGACCTTCAGTCAGAATTTTATCCATGGTGTATTTACCTATCACACCACGCACTGCGCTGTCTGTTGCCTGACGCAAGCTGTTATCAGGGCTTGTTACGCTATAGAGATAAGCAGCTGGATTAGTCACACGGTATTGAACGTTCATTTCTACACGAACAACGTTCTCATCAGAAGTCAGCATCACACCAGATGCCGCCAGCTCACGAACAGACTCTACGTTAACTGGAACAACTTCATCAATGAACGTTGGTTTCCAGTTCAGACCTGGCTGCACAATATGGCTCAATTTGCCCAAACGGGTAACAACGCCACGTTCTGTTTCTTTAATCGTATAGAAACCACTAGCGGCCCAAATAACGACTATAGCAACAGCAGCAAGGCTCATAATACGCCCGCCAAATTTTGTTCCTTGGTCAGAACCATTACCGCCCTTATTCCCACCGAAACCACCAAGTTTACTACTCAGCTTACGGAACAGATCGTCGAGATCAGATGCCCCACGGTTTCGACCACCTTTGTTCCCGCCAGAGTTGCCGCTATTATTATTGCTGCTCCCCCACGGGTCGCGGTCCTGTCCGTTGTTCCCGGGCTGATTCCACGCCATGTTTTAGCTCCATTCTTTTATGATTGGTTTTTCAGGCTAAGAGCTGCTTGTAAACAAGCTAACTCTCAATCACACAAGTTTTCTGATATTCATCTGCCAGACAAATCAGACGATGTAATCAAGCAAATCCTGTTCTTGTTTGCACAGACGGCGCCAGTCAACAATCGGCATTCTCACTTCGATACCAACTTTGCCGTCCTCTTCTATCCACTCTTTCTCTATTGCCTGAAGTTGATAGAAGCGGCTGCGTAAACGGCCCGCCTCTGGCGGCAAGCGCAATTCGTAGTGTGCGATTTCACCCGAAAGGCGCTCCGTCAACGCTTGTAACAACAACGGGATACCTTCACCGGTTTGCGCAGACAACCAAACTCTGACCGGTAAGTTATCTTCGTTGCGATCAATACGCGGTGTAAAATCTCCCAACATATCAATCTTATTCATCACCAGCAGTACCGGAATTTCATGAGCGTCTATCTCTTCCAGTACGCTGTCAACTGCGGCAATATTTTCGTCTATACGACTATCCGCAGCATCAACGACATGCAGCAATAATGTTGCCTGCCGGGTTTCCTGCAATGTGGCTTTAAATGCCGCAACCAGATCATGAGGCAAATGACGGATAAAACCAACAGTATCAGCCAACACAGCAGTGCCAACATCATCAACTTCAATCCGCCGCAGCGTTGGGTCCAGAGTAGCAAATAATTGATCAGCCGCATAAACTTCAGCGGAAGTCATACGGTTAAACAAGCTCGATTTACCGGCATTGGTATATCCCACCAGTGAAATCGTCGGTATATCCGCTTTATTCCGCGCCTGACGCCCCTGCTCTCGCTGTTTCTCAACCCGGTTGAGACGGCTCAAAATCTGGCGAATTTTATCCCGCAATAAACGCCTATCCGTCTCAAGCTGAGTTTCCCCAGGCCCTCTTAGGCCAATCCCACCTTTCTGGCGTTCAAGGTGAGTCCATCCCCGAATAAGACGGGTAGAAAGATGGCGTAACTGCGCCAATTCTACCTGTAACTTCCCTTCGTGAGTCCGTGCCCGCTGGGCAAAAATATCTAGAATCACGCCGGTACGGTCGATCACCCGACATTGACAGAGCCGTTCAAGATTGCGCTCCTGTGCAGGACTGAGTGCATGATTAAACAACACAACATCAGCACCACTGGCCTGTACAGCCTCAGCAATCTCCTCAGCCTTACCTTCTCCGACAAAATATTTCGGATGAGGGGCTTTTCTACTCCCCGTGACAATCTGTACAGGAACTACACCAGCAGAAGTTACCAGTGATTCAAACTCACTGAGATTATCGGTGTCTTTATCCTGCGAGAAGAACACATGCACCACAACGGCTTGTTCACCGCCTTCATAACGCTCAAACAAAGGTGCGACCTCTCAGGCTGAGTCAAAAATTACAGGAAAAAACATAGGTAAAACCTCCCTACCTATGTTTTTCTTCATTCAGTCACTATTCTCAAGCTTATTCAGCGCCATCACTGTCCTGTTGTGCGGCTGGAGCTGAGGCTCCCCCGGAGTGATAATTACCTACACTGGCCCCTACACCTGTATTGCTACTGTGATGAGAAACCGGACGAGAAGGTACAACAGTAGAGATGGCATGTTTATAAACCATCTGGCTAACCGTATTTTTCAGTAAAATGACAAACTGGTCAAAAGATTCAATCTGACCCTGCAATTTGATGCCGTTGACCAAATAAATAGAAACCGGGACCCTTTCACGCCGTAATGCGTTCAGGAACGGATCTTGCAAAGATTGCCCCTTAGCCATTCTATATTTTCCTTATTTTGTTGTTTTTAACTAAGAACCTGGAGGTTCGAAAAAATGAACTACTCAAAAATTGCGCTTTGGTACTCATCAATTGTACACAATCAATAAACCTATGCACTAACAACCTGCATTACTGTGCTTAAAGCCTGTTCAGGTTGGGAACTATCCAACCAATGAACCGACTTCCAACCTCTGAGCCAAGTTATTTGACGCTTTGCCAACTGGCGCGTCGCACAAATACCGCGATAAACCATTTCATCATAGTCAATCTCGCCGGAAAGGTAGGACCACATCTGGCGATAACCAACACAACGAATAGAAGGTAAGTCCACATGCAGATCATTACGAGCATAAAGTGCTTTAGCTTCTTCTTCAAACCCTGATTCAAGCATTTGATGAAAACGCGCTTCAATACGTTGATGAAGGATCTCACGCTTTGCGGGAGCAATAGCAAATTGATGGACACGATAAGGAAGCTCTTCACCTGACAATTTAGTCAGTTCAGTAAGCGTTTTACCTGAAATAAGAAAAACTTCCAACGCCCGGGAAAGTCTTTGCGGATCATTCGGATGAATTCTTAATGCAGCCACAGGATCAATCTTCTGTAATTGTTGATGTAATATATCCCATCCTTGTTCTACCGCCTGTTGTTCTATCTGCGCCCGAATAACCGGATCAGCAGAAGGCAACGGTGATAAACCTTCAAGTAATGCTTTGAAATAGAGCATAGTTCCACCAACCAATAGAGGAATACGGCCGGAAGCTGTAATTTCTGCCATTTCTCTCAACGCGTCACGACGGAAATCAGCCGCAGAATAGGGTTGAGAAGGGTCCAAAATATCGATCAAACGATGAGGTGCCAATGTTTGCTCTTCCGCTGTCGGTTTAGCCGTGCCGATATTCATTCCATGATAAATCAGCGCAGAATCAACACTGATAAGTTCCACAGGAAGATGCTGGCGTAAAGCAATAGATAAGGCTGTTTTGCCAGAAGCCGTCGGGCCCATAACAAAGATTGCCGTCGGCAAATGTTGAGTTTTCTGATCACTCATGAGTAAGGGATGCCACCACTGCTTGTAAATCAATTAATTGTAATAACCCACCTGGCGGAGATTTCACCAGTTGTGGGCAAAGCCGCTCAACATCAGCCAACAACTGTACTGCCTGAGCAACATTCCACGTTTCATGCTCACTACCAATATGGCAAGCAAGCCAAGTTACAACCTGTTCTGCCGATACTGATGGCTGCTGTGCCAAGTAACCCAGCAACTGAGGAATTAATTTAGGCAAATTTTGCTGACGCAATGGTAACGATACCGCACGTAGTGTTGCTTTTCCATGAGATACAGATGCTTCAACACCAAAAGAGCCTAATAAGTCACTATAACGATTTAAAGCACCAGCTTCTTCTTTACTGAGAGAAAGTTTTAGCGGTATCAAAAGTGGCTGTGATTTCAGTCCTTGCTCCGTTGGTGTTAACTGTACTTGTTTTAACCAACGTTCAGCAACTGGTAAGGATAACAAGCCAATGCCTAATGGAGATTCAATCAGAGCATAACATGGCGGATATATGCTTAACACTTTACCAAAACTATGGCTGTTATTTCTAACCGAAACAGGAGCAGAAGTCACCTTTTCCGCCATAACAGGAACGGTTCTTGCCGGAAACAACTCTCTTTTCTCTTCAGTCTCCGGTGCAGATTGCATCATCTTTTGATACAACTCACCCTGACGTTTCTGATAAACGTTCCCATGATACTGGTAGTTTTCACCACTACGAGAAAAACCCGAGCTCCCCTTACCTGACGGAGCTTCTTTTGGTAATGAAGTTGCCACAGATGCAGCGTTATTCTGCCGGGAAAAATGATTTTCTCCCGCTGATGGGCGGTTTTCCGGCTCCCAAACCGGTGCAGGCTCACAGCATGCCATATCCAGTTCAGCACTGCCGCTGCGTTGTTTTAATACGGCTGTCACACCCTGATAAATAAAATCATGTACCAAACGGGCTTGATGGAAACGAACTTCATGCTTTGCCGGATGCACATTAACATCCACCTGATGCGGATCAACTTCCAGATACAAAACATAAGCCGGCTGTTGTTCTCCCCGTATAAAATCTTGATAAGCTTGGCGAATAGCATGATTGATCAAGCGATCACGCATCATGCGTCCATTCACATAACAGTACTGAATATCTCCACTCGCAGTAGCATTCATTGGGTCAGCAACCCACCCTTTGATAGATAAATCTCCGTGTTGCCACGAAAGAGAAAGCGCCTGCTGCATAAAAGCGGTACCACAAATAGAAGCCAACCGCCGTTCATGCTGGGATTCATCTTTTGCTGGCCGGTACTGGCGAACCAGTTTGCCGTTATGATGCAGATTGACTGATACATCCAGACGTGCCAACGCAATACGTCTGATAACTTCGTCAATATGACCAAATTCCGTTTTCTCTGTTCGAAGGAATTTGCGTCGTGCCGGTGTGTTATAAAACAAATCCAACACTTCGACAGTACTGCCCACCGGATGCGCAGCCGGCTTCACAGCCACTTCCATATCCCGCCCTTCAGCGTATGCTTGCCAGGCTTCATTCTGTTCTTCTGTACGAGAAGTTAATGTCAAACGCGATACTGAGCTGATACTGGCCAGCGCCTCTCCACGAAATCCCATACTAATAATAGCTTCCAGATCATCCAGTGTTGCAATCTTACTGGTGGCATGACGAGCCAGAGCCAGAGCAAGATCCTGGTGATTAATTCCACAGCCATTATCACGGACACGAATAAGCTTTACTCCACCGCGCTCAATTTCAATATCAATGCGGCTAGCTCCAGCATCAAGGCTATTCTCCACCAACTCTTTTACTACTGATGCAGGACGTTCTACTACTTCTCCTGCAGCAATTTGGTTTGCTAATTGAGGAGGTAAGATCTTGATCGCCATATTTTTAACCTTTACTTCCCAGCTGTTTTAGGTGCAGCCTGTAATGGATTTTCCAGAAAATAGTTACGCAATCCTCTGTGGATAGCACTTGCCAGCTTATCCTGAAAATCACTAGAACCAAGTAATGTTTCTTCAGCTGAGTTACTGATAAATCCTGTTTCTACCAAAATTGAAGGTATATCCGGTGAACGTAATACACCCAGACTAGCATGTTCTGGCAAACGTTTATGTAATGAACCAATTTTACGCAATTCGCTCAAAACCTGTACAGCAACATTATAACCCACCCGTTGAGAGTGACCGAATTGCAAATCCAACACAGCTTGGCTCAGATAAGGATCAGCCCCATTTGCCAATGCATCACCTGCCCCTCCCAATAACTCAGACTGTTTCTCATGCTGTTCAAGCCAATTACCCAATTCACTGTTTGCACGTTTGTTTGACAATACCCACACCGAGGCACCACGCGCACTGTGATTAGGTGCAGCATCCGCATGAATAGAAACCAGCATATTTGCACTATGCTTACGCGCAACCTCGGAACGACCAACGACAGAAATAAAATAGTCTCCGTTACGGGTCAGAACAGGTTTGAACATAGGATCATTGCGTAACAACATTTCAAGTTTACGCGCTACACTGATAGTAACGTTCTTCTCTTTCAGTCCACGCTGTCCAATTGCTCCAGGATCTTGCCCGCCATGGCCTGCATCAATAGCAACAACGACCTGCTGACGGCCTTTAGGTATTATTTGTGGAGCTGCCTTTTTTGTCGCAGGCAATTTATTGTTAGTAAGTAACGGCTTACTTGCTGCCACCTGTGAACTTTCTCTGAAAACAGGATTGCTAACAGACATGCCGGAAGCCCGTAAGGTAAAGATAACTCGATGTTCACTCCCCGATTTCTGCATTATAGAGTTGACTTTAACTTTATGATTTAGTTCAAGCACGATACGTTTTTTTTGTGGCACTGGTGATTGACTGGATCGGATTTTCTTCACTAAATCCTGTCCCGGCAAGCTCATTGGCAAGCCAATAATATTTCCAGACTGGTGGATATCTACGACTAAACGTTCCGGTGAATGTAGTGGGAAAAAACTATAATCAGGGCGACCACCTGAAAAAACCATGGTCACTTTAGATTCACTTCTACTATTACTGACGTGAATATTGGATAACGTTGCCGCTGTTGCTGTTGTCACCACTAAACTGCTCATCATGACAAATAACCAGCAAATCATCATAAAACGAATTTGCCATTTCTTTATCATTTTTGCGACTAAAGCACGCATCATACTCGGGTGATCTCTCATAAATATTTCAAATTATCTAACAGGCTCTCACCATATTCAGACAAAGCAATAAAATGCGCCTGCCGCCCCTCAGACTGGTAACTCAAATATAATTTAATATCTGCATCCGGTAACACGCCTTCTCCTTGCTGAGGCCATTCAACCAGACAAATAGCATCCTGATGAAAATAATCACGTATTCCCATAAATTCTAATTCTTCTGGATCAGCTAATCGGTAAAGATCGAAATGGTAAACCGGCCTAGGCGTTAAAGCATAAGGTTCAACCAAAGTATAAGTTGGGCTTTTTACATGTCCTTTATGACCCAAAGATTGTAAAAAACCACGACTAAATGTGGTCTTACCGGCACCTAAATCACCATACAAATAAATTACACTGCCACGATTACAGACAACCGCAACCGCACGCCCAAGAGAAACAGTCGCATCTTCATTTTGAAGTGACAAAACAAGTTCTTTCATCGAATAATATCTGCTGTTTTATTAACTCATCAGTTAAAACGATAACCCTAACACAGCCCTATTATCAACATCTAACGTCTTCTACTCAGTTTCATTACCAAACTCATTATTTTTAGCCTGCAACAGATCATGCTACACTGTGGCTCCTTGCAGCATAAACTAATTTCCACCATGGCAACTCCTCTCGACCTCAATCTCCTGACCACAAATATCAAACAATGGGGCCTCTCTCTTGGTTTCCAGCAAGTTGGCATTTGCGATACTAATTTATCAGTGGAAGAGCCAAAACTTCAGGAATGGCTGGATAAGCAGTATCACGGCGAGATGGCATGGATGGAGCGCCACGGTATGATGCGTACACGTCCTCATGAACTACTACCAGGGACATTGAGAGTTATCAGTGTAAGAATGAATTATCTTCCTGCCAGAGCCTCTTTTGCTAGCACGTTAAATGATCCCGAACTCGGCTATGTAAGCCGCTATGCCTTGGGAAGAGATTATCACAAACTACTACGCCAACGCCTGAAGAAATTGGGTGAACAAATTCAAGATTATTGCCATAATTTTGAATATCAGGGAATCCTTAATTTCCGGCCTTTTGTTGATTCAGCGCCGATAATGGAGCGTCCACTAGCCGCTAAAGCCGGATTAGGCTGGGTTGGCAAACACTCACTTATCCTTAATAAAGAAGCTGGCTCATGGTTTTTCCTTGGTGAGCTGCTGATTAATCTTCCTCTGCCTGTAGACGCTCCACAAGAAGAACATTGTGGCCGCTGTGTAGCCTGTATGACAACCTGCCCAACAGGTGCGATTACCGCCCCTTATATCATTGATGCCCGCCGTTGTATTTCCTATCTCTCGATTGAACTGGAAGGTGTTATTCCTGAAGAATTACGCCCACTAATGGGAAACCGCATTTATGGTTGTGATGACTGTCAGATTATCTGCCCATGGAACCGCTTTTCTCAGTTGACAGATGAAGATGATTTCAGTCCACGAGCAGCACTACATGCACCGAAGTTATTGGATTTATTTAATTGGAGTGAAGAAAAATTCCTTCGGATAACGGAAGGTTCCGCAATCCGCCGTATTGGTCATTTACGCTGGTTACGTAACATTATTGTTGCTTTAGGAAACGCGCCATATCAAGACGATATCGTTCTATCTCTACAACAGAAATTAGGATTAAACACCATGCTTGATGAACACATTCATTGGGCTATTGAACAACAAATGACTCGCCGCAAAGCTAACATTATCAATGTACAGACTTCACAACAAAAACGGCTTATTAAAGCGATAATCAAGGGACTGCCCAGAGACGCTTAATTATTAGCCATTTATCTAATATACAAAAGAGTCAGATAATTCTCCTGTGAATAAAATAAAAACCCCTTGCTGATCAATGTGCAAAAAAAGCGCAAGTGATCAATATGTCATTTCTTAACAAAGGAGCATTCCGAAAAATTATCAATAGGTTACAGAAGAAACATCTGTTTTATAAAATTTAGAATAAGAAAAATCTAAAGGAAACAGCCTGTGGATAAGTCTGTGTGATAATTTTAAGGTGTCGTACTTAGTTATCGGGCAATGACTTTCCACTCTGTGGATAAAAAACAGGAACCTGCACCGAACGGGATAGCCCCAAAATCGAATCAAAATAAGCGAGTATTGTCATTGAGGAAGAAACTTAGGACGAGAGGCAAACCTATCAAATCCCATATAACTCATTGATTAAAAAGATATTTTTATTACTACCAAGCAACGAAAGGAGTGCATTATGTACTACCTTGGAAAATTTGGCAAGCAGAAGTTGAAAAAATCTTTTGGAATTAAGCATAATACCCTTCCCTATACTCTCTACACCAAACAACAATAAACCAAAGTTAATTCCCTCCATTGACAACCTCTTGATATCAGCCCCATAGTAAAAGGGCTGACATTTGTTGTTCAAACTATCTCAGATACACAATTAGTAACTGTAAGTGAACGATACCTGCTCCTGCCCAGCTGGGCTGTGATAATATGAAGGTGTGCCGTTTGTCACCACATGCCGGATGATGACTCTAACGCCATTGTCAAACCGATAGTTGTTGAATACATCCGTACTTCCCGCCGAATTAAGCGCAACGGGAATGCAAAGAATCTCTGTCGAAGAGTAAGGTTGAGAATAACAGAGTTCCGCTCGTTCTCCAGTTGTAGTGGGATAGGACGAAGTCCTCCAGTTAACTGATGATAACTTTTTGGTTGCGTTCAATGTCCCAGAAGGGAAATCTGTCGATAACAATGAAAACTGACTAAGAGAAGAACCGGTACCCGTTGAGAACACCATTAGAATAGGTGGATTCACAGTCTTAACAATAGTGTGTGACACAGCTAATACAGGAGATACTGCCCCCAATAATGCTAGGAAAAGTAGTTTTTTCATTTCTTACCCCTATTGCTCTTTATTGAAATTAAGTTAGTTACTTTCGAACAAACAACCTTCAACCGAACAACATCTACCTGAAAAAACACAAAACTTCGGCGCACCTAATTTCCACCGAGAATACTCCATACACAACTTCCCGCTTCTTAGCTTATACGTGCGCCTTCAACTAATTATCAACGAAACGATCGATTCCGGCAAAACCTGAGCCATTAGCAACAAAATGACACCACCCGCGCTCATTCGTTGACGAGCACCCTAGAAATTAAAGAGGAAGTCGGACTCGCTACACGAAATTTTTTAGTCATCAATGTGATAAATGCTTTAGTAGCTGGTGACGATTGACGTTCATCAAACACAGCTAATCCAACGCGTCGTTTCACTTTTGGATTCAGAGCTTTCTTGACATAGCGAGCTTCGATAGTCA
Source organism: Photorhabdus heterorhabditis (assembly GCF_001280945.1). Lineage (NCBI taxonomy): Bacteria > Pseudomonadati > Pseudomonadota > Gammaproteobacteria > Enterobacterales > Morganellaceae > Photorhabdus > Photorhabdus heterorhabditis. The sequence goes on from NZ_LJCS01000021.1 coordinate 42,058, forward strand.
GCGGCAGAGATGACTCAGCAACAATCGTCACCGCATCCCCACGTGCAACCGTGGCCAAGGTGCTTAACAATTGAGACGTTCGATAACGAATATTGGGTTGCAACTTTGCTGATAAAAAAAGTCTGGAAACCAGTTCAGCCGATCCCGCTTCTGTCAACACGAATGGACCGATACACAGATCCTTCAACGTCACGGCATCTTCCAATGCCAAAGGATGATCTGTCGGCAGCAACGCCACCATCTGATCTTCAAGAATCGGATAGGTATCGAATTGATCTTCCGGTAGCGTCACGAATCCCACATCTACTCGCCTATCCATAAGCCATTGCACAACTTGCCTGTCAGGTCCCTCATCAACATGAATCTCAATACCGGGATAAAGCCTGCGATAGTCAGCTAGTACCTCTGGCAACAGTCGTAGAGATGAGGTTGGACCAAACGATCCGATCCGCAACGTCCCCCACTTCATTCCTCTTACATCAGATGCTTCTTGCTGCATAGTCTCCGCCAGACCAAGAATTGCCTGGGCTTTCCGAAGCAAACTTTCCCCTATATCTGTCAGTTCAATAATTCCTTGATATCGATGAAACAGCTCTACGCCAAGCTCCTGTTCAAGGACTCTGATGGCATGGGAAACCCCAGACTGAGAGATCTTGAGCTGAGCTGCTGCTAAGGTAAAGCCCTTCCGTTCGGCAACAACAGCAAAAATTTCGAGCTGAGTTAAAGTCATTATCTCCCCCTTGAGTAATCACTCATTTCCTCATGATCATACATCTGAATAAGTATATGCAATGCGGGTATAAAGCAATAGGCAAGGCATGCTCGCCAGCACTCAACAGAGTTTCCAAACCATAATTAATTAAAAAGGGGATTTTATGAGTTACCAATGGCCTCCAGACGGAATATCTTCCATATGGCCGGAGATCAACAGAACATTCTTATCTCTCCGTGGATTTTCAGACGAACTCATTCCAATGAATGAGACTCAGAGAACCTACAAAAAACTCCTGATGGGACTTGATGCAATCACCACTTGCGAAATGAAAGAACTTTATAGATTCAAAATCATATTAGCTCAAATGGACGAGCAAGAAATCTCTCGCCCTGAGCTTTGCCTTATCCATAAAGCATTCACTGCCTGGGTGAAATTTGATTACGAGAACGCGAGATCGCTTCTGACACAGCATATTCGAGCATACCCATCGGATATTGTTGCGATCTTCTTTATTCATATGCTTGATTTTTGTACAGGAAAAACAGCCAAACTGAAACCTCTTCTGCTTTATTGTGACGAATACATTCCTAAAACTTATTACCTCTATCCATACTATCTTTCCATAAAATCCTTCGTCCTTTGTGAAGATCAATGTCTTAATGATGCCTTAAAGATTGGTATTGAATCTGTTAAATTAATGCCAAACAACATATATGGCATTCATGCTGTCGCACATGCCTTGCATGAGCTAGGTCGCTGGAAAGACCTTTGCCACTTCCTGACTGACTGCAAAGAGAATTGGATAACCAACGCAGGGATGCGAATGCATGTGTACTGGCATCTGGCTATTGCTTACGAACGATCCAATGAAATCACACTGGCGCTGCAAGCTTTTGATGAATTATATGCGCTAAAAGACAATCCATTCGCCAAACAAGACCTGGACGCCGTAGGATTCTTATGGCGGCTCAGACTCAAATCTGCTGACACCAAGTTCCAACCAATATGGGAGCACCTTGCCATCCTTTGGACAGGAAGCATCAGCGCATCCACATCTTACTTCCACAAGATCCATGCAGCATTAGCTTTTTCTGCAACAAACCAGTCTTTTCTTATCGAGAAGCTAATCGCAGAAAGTGATGGATTTGGCATCGAACCAGACACACATTCCACAGGTATAGACGTCCTTAAAGCGATCTTACTATTCACAGCTAAACACTACGAGGAGTGTCTAAACAAACTCTACCTCAGCCATGAGAAGTGGCCATTATTAGGAGGTAGCCGTGCTCAACGTGAAATATTGGACCAGACCATGGAATACGCTGCCTTAAAAGCATCTCCCATCATATAAATTTCGACACTGACAAACATGAAAAGCAATCACACATTAACGCAGTCGGTCAACAACCATTCAACCTATATCAAGCTGTCTCTTGTCGCTATTATCTGGGGCGGGACATTTGTTGCAGGTCGATATATTTCTGCCGAAACGCCCCCTTTACTCTCAGCGAGCCTGAGATTCATTCTTGCGGCCATGACACTAATCATCTTCCTTATTCTATCGGGAAAAATGTTCGTCAAGATTAATCGACATCAGCTATTGAAAATCATTGGGCTTGGCTTCTGCGGGATATACACCTACAGCCTTTTCTTCTTTTATGGTCTGCATCACACCACCGCATCCAGAGCTTCACTTATCGTAGCGCTGAATCCAGCAATAATGGCGATTTTTTCATATTTCTTTTATAAGGAAAGGCTATCGCCATTAAAAGCACTGGGAATTACGCTTTGCCTGCTTGGTGCAATGATCGTGATCCTCAGTAAAGCACCGCAATTTACTGTTGGAAAAGGGAGCAACTGGTTAGGTGACGCGTTGATCTTCGGCTGTGTTTTAAGCTGGGTTGCTTATAGTGTCTTCTGCAAGAACATCGTAAACCAAATTGGCCCACTACACACAGTGACATACTCCATTCTGGCGGGAGCAATCATGCTGACAGCAACTGCCATTTTCACCGAGCAAATGAATTTATCGGCAATACATGCATTATCCATTACCGATCTCTACAGCGTACTTTATCTTGGCGTAGTGGGTTCAGCAGTAGCCTACATCTGGTATTACGACGGAATCCAAAGAATTGGTTCCACTCGCTCTGGCGTATTCATTGCGCTTAATCCTTTCACTGCGGTATTGCTTGGCGCAGTACTATTAAATGAAGGATTAACGTTCCCAATGTGCGTCGGAGGTGCCCTCGTTATTGGCGGTATCCTGATCTGCAATAAGACATCAACCGAGAAGAAACTTATTCCACTCAAATCTAAACCTAGGATCGGCCATATAGTGAAAACAAAGAATTACAAAAAATAAGCCAGAATCTTACCCTATCGACGCTTTGGTACAGAACAAAAGCGTCGATCTTACAAAGACTGATAGCAAACCTGATTTCTGGACTTAAAAACCGTGAATGTAAGAAACTTCAACGGACATTTGCATATCAAAAATTGGAACGGAGCAATGCAATGTACAACCTCTCTCTAACAAACCCCAAAATAATAATTTTTCCTACATTACCTTATGTCAATAGACTTGTTTGTTCCACTTTTCCAGAATCGGCATTTGCTTAATTGATTAAGTCATTTTATAATCAATTAATTGACTTTTTATAGTCTATATTTAGTCTTTTTTGATATGAGGGATTCTATGCGTTATTCAGAACAGATTAAGCCCATTAGTTACCTAAAAGCCAATGCAGCTACGGTGATGACGACACTCGCTGAGTCCCGCTCACCGATGATTATTACGCAAAATGGCGAGGCAAAAGCGGTGATTCAAGATATCGCCTCTTATGAGCAGACTCAGGAAACTATAGCGTTGTTAAAGATTTTAGCTTTAGGACAACAACAAGTTAAAGCAGGTGAAGTCACACCAGTAAAGGATGTGGTTCAACGTTTAAAGAACAAGCAGAAGTTCTCCTAATGCCATATCATATAGCGCTGACTAAAAATGCCGAAGCGGATTTAGAGGATATTTACGATTACATTGTCGAAAATGACAGTTCAGAGAAAGCCGATTATGTATTGGATCAGTTGCTGAAAACAGCAGACAGTCTGGCTAACTTTCCTGAAAAAGGCAATTATCCCAAGGAGTTGCAGGAGTTAGGGATTCGTGACTTCCGCCAAACATTTTTTAAACCTTACCGGGTCATTTATCAAATCACAGATCAACAGGTGGTCATTTTTGTGATTGCCGATGGTCGACGGGATATGCAAACCCTGCTTACGCATCGGTTGCTAAGTGTATCTGCATGATTAAGGAAGGATTGGAGCGGGAAACGAGATTCGAACTCGCGACCCCGACCTTGGCAAGGTCGTGCTCTACCAACTGAGCTATTCCCGCATTACTGACTGGCTGGTGATAACTTGAGACAAGACATTAATCTCACGATATCGATTTCAGGCTTGAACTTGGAGCGGGAAACGAGACTCGAACTCGCGACCCCAACCTTGGCAAGGTTGTGCTCTACCAACTGAGCTATTCCCGCGTCACTGATGGGCTAATGACAGCCTGAAACAACATACTAACGTCTAAATTTGGAGCGGGAAACGAGATTCGAACTCGCGACCCCGACCTTGGCAAGGTCGTGCTCTACCAACTGAGCTATTCCCGCAATCTTTTTTAGTATGCCATCCATACCTTATGAAATTCTTCATCGGTACGGGGAGCGCATTATACGAGAAATCCTTGCGCTCGCAAGCCCTTCAACACAAAAAAATAAACTTTTCGGTTAAATGGTGATTTAAACACCAATGCGGATTAATTAATCATCATACCGGGCTTGCATTATCATACCAGCAAAGGACAAAAATCAAACGTTCTTGTTACGATTGAATAAAATGTTCCCGATAATAAGCCAATTCAGCAACTGATTCGCGGATATCATCCAGTGCCTGATGAGTATTTTGTTTTTTAAATCCAGTCAGGATCTCTGGCTTCCAGCGACGGGCTAACTCTTTCAATGTGCTGACATCCAGATAACGGTAGTGGAAATAGGCTTCCAATTCTGGCATATAACAGAACAGGAAACGGCGGTCCTGACCAACACTATTACCACAAATAGGTGAAACACCCGCCGGAACCCATTTTTCCAGAAATTCAATCGTCGCCTTTTCGGCGCCACGCGCATCAATTTTGCTTGCTTTAACACGTTCAACTAACCCACTGCCAGTATGAGTACGCACGTTCCATTCATCCATCAGAGCAAGTTGTTCATCAGACTGATGAATCGCAATGACAGGTCCCTCAGCCAAGATATTCAAATTTGCATCAGTGACAATTGTCGCAATTTCAATAATGCGATCCCGCTCTGGATCTAAACCCGTCATTTCCAAATCTATCCAGATAAGATTGTGCTCACTTTTTGACATGTTATATCCTAGGTTAGAGAGATAATTCTCATTAATGGTGTATCATAACGCTTTTAAGAAATAGCAGCGATAAATGTGGAACAAGTGAGGTTTGGTGGCTAAACATAAACTATCCAAAGGCCAACAACGGCGGGTACAGGCAAATCATCAGCGCAGACTGAAAACACAGGATAATAAACCTGAAATGGATGACAGCCAGTTAGGTGAACCCCAAGAAGGTCTGGTCATTAGCCGTTTCGGTCAACATGCTGACGTAGAGGCAAAAAACGGTTCTATACAACGCTGTAATATCCGCAGAACTATTCGTTCACTGGTAACCGGTGATCAAGTGGTATGGCGTCCTTCACTACAAACACAAACGGATGTTAAAGTGAATGGCATTGTTGAAGCGGTTCACGAGCGTATTTCCGTACTTACACGCCCTGATTACTATGATGGCATCAAACCTATTGCCGCCAATATTGACCAAATAGTCATCGTTTCGGCAATTCTTCCTGAGCTTTCACTCAATATTATCGATCGTTACCTTGTTGCCTGTGAAACACTGGGTATCGAGCCATTGATTGTACTGAATAAAATCGATCTACTGGACGAAGAAAGCCGTGAGTGGGTCAGCGAAGTGATGTCTACATACCATAATATTGGTTACCGAGTATTACAGCTATCAAGCCATACTGGTGAAGGTATGGAAGAGTTGGTAAAAATGCTCGCTGGCAGAATCAGTATTTTTGCTGGTCAGTCCGGTGTGGGTAAATCAAGCTTACTCAATACACTCCTGCCGGAAGATGAAGAAGAAATATTGGTCAATCAGGTTTCCGATGTTTCTGGTTTGGGTCAGCACACGACGACGGCATCCCGCCTTTATCATTTTCCACATGGCGGTGATGTTATTGATTCTCCCGGTGTACGGGAATTTGGGCTATGGCATTTAACACCAGAACAAGTCACTCAAGGTTTTGTGGAATTCCGTGATTATCTGGGAAGCTGTAAATTCCGTGATTGTAAACATCGGGATGACCCAGAGTGTGCGTTACGAAAAGCGGTAGAAAATAATGAAATAGCTGAAGAGCGTTTTGAGAATTATCACCGTATTCTCGACAGCATGGACCAAATTAAACCACGCAAGACATTTACAAACGACAATAGCTAACTGACATCAAATAAAAGGGCAGGTACAATAGCACCCTTTTGTCTAATTTGCCGATAATAAAATCCAAGAGGTTGACGTGCTGGATAACATTAAAATCAGGTTGCATTATTTACTCCCTAAACAGGGAATTACTAATCTGGCAGGCTGGTTTGCAAACAAAAAGGCTGGCTGGCTCACCCAACTAGCAATCAAGGCGTTTGCCCGTGTTTATAAAGTGAATATGAATGAAGCGAAAGCGCCTGAATTTTCAGCCTATACTACATTCAATGAATTCTTTATCCGTCCGTTAAAAGATGGTATTCGCCCGATTGTCAGCGAAGAACATCAATTAGCGCAACCTGCTGATGGTATCATTAGTCAGTTAGGTAATATCCAATCAGACCAAATTCTCCAGGCCAAAGGTCACCACTATACACTTGAAGCCTTGCTAGCCGGAAATTACCAGTTAGCAGAAATATTCCGTGATGGGCAGTTTGTAACTACTTACTTATCACCTAAAGATTATCACCGTGTGCATATGCCTTGTGATGGATTGCTAAAAGAGATGATCTATGTTCCAGGTGATCTATTCTCTGTAAATCCACTGACTGCCGCCAACGTGCCAAATCTGTTCGCTCGTAATGAAAGAGTTATCTGCCTGTTTGATACTCACTTTGGACCAATGATACAGATTCTGGTTGGTGCAACCATCGTCGGCAGTATTGAGCTGACTTGGTGTGGTACAGTGACACCACCACGGGAAGGCATCATAAAACGTTGGACTTACCCTGAAGCCGGTGCAACTGGCGCGATTTCTTTCAAGAAAGGCGAAGAAATGGGGCGTTTCAAATTAGGTTCTACCGTTATTAACCTGTTTGCACCAAATCAGGTACAGTTAGCCGGGAACTTAAGCAGTGGCTCAACAACCTGTATGGGTGAACTGTTAGCCCAAGCTATCATACCTAACAAACCCACTGACAACATAAGCTAATCCCCTTCCAAGGAGAGCCCTCTATCGTGCGCCTGATTATCTTATTGCTTAGCCTGCTCATTATTGGTCCGGCTTTTGCTGCTATTCAGCTTGATGAAAACCAGCTCAAACAAGAACTGCAACAAATTGAATCCAGCAAAAATCCGCAGGATGCAGAAGTTGCTCAGGCGCTGCAAGGCGCTCTCAGTTGGATTGCCGATACTAAATCTGCTAATGACAGAATGCAAAAGTATCAGACTGCCATCGATGATTTCCCTAAAATAACTAAAGAACTTCGTCAAAAATTACTCTCTGAAAGTGATACTCCCCGTCCAATTCCTGCTAACCAACCCATCGCAAACATTGAGCAACAGATTATTCAGGTCAGTAGCCGGTTAATAGAACAAGGGGGACAATTACAGCAAGAGCAGGATAAAGGACGGGAAATCAGCGACTCTCTGGTACTATTACCACAACAACAATCAGAAGCGCGACGCCTGCTAACTGAAGCATCCTCTCGCCTGCAATCATTAGGAACACCATCCACTCCATTAGGAGAGGCTCAATTTGCCTTTGCTCAAGCCGAAGTTAATGCCCACAAAGCGACAGTCAATGAACTCGAAATAGCTCAACTTTCTGCTAATAATCGGCAGGAAATTTCCCGTATGCGGGTTGAGCTATTCAAAAAGCGGTATCATCGACTTGATCTTGAGCTTCAACAACTCCGCAGTCAACTCAATGCACAACGCCAGCAAAAAGCAGAATTAGCACTGGAACATACAGAGATGCTGGCAGAACAAAGTGATCAACTACCCAAATTTCTGCTTGATGAATTACAACTAAACCGAAATTTATCTCAGGAGCTCAATCAGCAAGCCCAACGAATGAACATCATAGGCTCAAAACAACGCCAGGCAGCCAGTGATATTATTCAGGTTCGGCAGGCATTGAGTACCATTCGAGAACAAGCACAATGGCTTGGTGGCTCCACAACGCTTGGAGAAGCACTCCGAACCCAGCTTGCCCGCTTGCCTGACATGTCTAAACCCCAACAACTTGATCGGAACATTATCAAATTCAGAGTCGATCGACTGAAATACGAAGATATGCTGGAGCGATTACAAAAAGAAGCAAAACCAGCGCCGGGAAATAACACTGCACTGACAATCGAACAAGAACGGATTTACGACTCCCTTATCCGCACCCGTAAAGAATTACTTAATTCATTATTGTCTGGTTATGACAGTGAAATTCTTGAACTGACCAAACTCAAAGTGGCGACCAACCAGTTAAATGATGCACTGACAGAAGTAAAAGAAGCCACACACCGCTACCTATTCTGGGTCGCAGATGTTAATCCAGTTTCTCTCGATTACCCTATCAGTGTTGTGCATGATCTCACCCGTTTATTATCTCTGGATACTTTCTCTCAGTTAAGCGGCGCCCTGATAGTCATGCTGACCACTCAAGATACATTGTTATATCTGCTTGGAACACTATTTCTTGTCATATTCAGTATCAGTTCTCTCCGCCATTACCACGCATTTCTTGAACGCTCGAGTAATCGCATTGGCAAAGTAACATATGATCACTTTTCCCTCACTTTACGCACTGTGTTCTGGTCGATTATTGTTGCTCTACCTTTGCCAATGCTCTGGTCCGCGGTTGGCTACGGGTTACAAAGCGCCTGGCAATACCCTATGGCAACCGCCATTGGTTATGGTGTCAGCGCGACAACTCCCGTCTTATGGATCTTTATATTAAGTGCCACTTTTGCACATCCAAACGGATTATTCATTGCTCATTTTCGCTGGCCAGAAGAGCGGGTCAAACGGGCACTACGATTCTACCAACTCTCTATCTTTGCTATTGTGCCATTAGTGATGGCATTAATAACTTTCGAACATTACAGTGATCGAGAATTCTCCTCCACACTTGGCAGGCTCTGCTTCCTGGTATTGTGTGTATCATTAAGCCTGATTACCAATAGCCTGAAACGAGCAAAAGTCCCACTTTATCTGGATAAAAACGGTTCTGGTGAAAACGTTATCAATACAGCTCTCTGGTGGATTTTACTCTCTGCTCCGATAATCGCGGCTCTAGCTTCCATCCTAGGATATTTCAATACATCACAAGCATTGCTGGGGCGTTTGGAGACCTCTGTTGCTATCTGGTTCTTCTTACTGGTTATCTACTATATTATCCGTCGCTGGATGTTAATTCAGCGACGCAAGATCGCCTTCGAACGGGCAAAACAGCGACGGGCAGAAATTCTGGCTCAACGTGCCAAAGGAGAAGATGATTCAACGGGGTCAAGCAGCATCGAAGGCGCCATTGAAGTTGACGAACCGATTATTGATTTGGATGCAATTAGTGCTCAATCATTGGGACTGATACGTTCAATTCTAACCATGTTTGCACTGGTTTCATTGATTTGGCTCTGGTCAGAACTCCATTCAGCTTTCTCATTCCTGGAAAACATCCGTTTGTGGGATGTCACCACCACAATGAACAATATAGAAACTATCCAGCCCATCACCATGGGTTCTGTATTGATTGCCATACTGGTCATTATTATCACAGCTCAATTAGTACGTAACCTGCCCGCACTACTTGAACTGGCCTTATTGCAGCATTTGGAACTGACTCCAGGTACTGGCTTTGCCATTACCACACTGACTAAATACACCATTACCTTAATCGGGAGCTTAGTCGGTTTCTCGCTGATTGGTATTGAATGGTCAAAACTGCAATGGCTTGTTGCTGCGCTAGGGGTTGGGCTTGGTTTTGGTTTACAAGAAATCTTCGCCAATATCATCTCTGGTCTGATGATCCTATTTGAAAAACCCATCCGTATTGGTGATACCGTCACCATCCGTAACCTGACCGGAAGCATCACAAAGATCAACACCCGGGCAACAACACTCTCAGATTGGGATAGAAAAGAGATTATTGTTCCCAACAAAGCATTTATCACTGAGCAGTTTATTAACTGGTCATTGTCTGACACGATCACCCGTATCGTACTGACAATCCCTGCACCGACAGAAAATAACAGCGAAGAAGTCACCCAAATCCTGTTAACTGCGGCTAAGCGCTGCTCTCTGATCCTTGATAACCCTGCACCTGAGGTGTATCTGGTCGACCTACAGCATGGCATTCAGATATTTGAACTCCGAATTTATGCTGCTGAAATGGGGCACCGAATGCCTGTCCGCCATGAAGTCCACCAGCTTATTCTGCAAGAGTTTCATCAACATGGTATTACTCTGCCATTCCCGCCATTTCAGGCTAGCATTGATATAATTGGTCAAAATATCCGCAGCGCTACAACCAATATGTCAGGCCGAAATCCACCACGTCAACCGGGTAGTTTGTAAACAAATGATGAAGCACTGAACACCCGTACTTGAATCAACCCGCTCTATTTCAGGCAGAATATTACCTTTTACCGCCATCCTATGCCTGAAATAGACTTTGCGAAGCAATCAGTGTCGCCCCACAAGAGGTTTTCATTCCCTCCAGAGCATAGGTTTGCCCATTAGAGCCGACTATGCCAGGCGTTCCTTCCACAATGGTTTGATTGCCACCACATTTTGGACAGGATACCGCATCCCCAACCCGAGCCGCTTTCTTCCCTGACACATCCAAATCGCCATCACCTGTCAGCACCTTGCCACCATGCGAAGTCGAATCTCCAACCAAAATAATGGAACGTAACATATTTCACCCTCTTAACTATTAATTGAATATTAATTCCAGCTTCCGACATCTGGCTATCAAGACGTCATCACTTCTTAATTAAGATTAAGGCAAACCTCCCCCAATCAAATTCATCAAAATAAACTACACAATCAAGTTACCGAAACACCTATAAAATTTACATCACCAACTGTTTTAAACCACAATTTTCATACATTCAAACAATCAACCTTGATATTCATCAGCTCAAAATATAAATTTACATTAATTGTTGAGCACAAAAGAGACAAGCATAAGTATGAAAAATTTTGAAGACTTCTATCGGGAAGCACTTTCACAAATAAAGCATGATATGCAAAACGCGGCACAAGAGCATCCACACCTTGCCCCATTTACCGCCGAATCGGGTGATCCTGATATTCTCCGATTACTGGAAGGGTTCGCGCTGATGACTGCCGGAATTCAGCAGAAAATTCATGATGGTTTCCCTGAAGTGATTAATCCTCTTTTACGAAAGGTCTGGCCGATACCGCTACATCCTATTCCTTCAACCAGTGTTATTCAGTTAGATATTCAACCTGGCAGCATAACTGAAGCCACACATATTGCCAAAGGCAGTGAAATTTCCGCCATACAGCATAACCAGACCATGACGTTCAGAACCACCCAGGATGTCAGCATTGAGCCGGTCACTCTGCTTCATAAAACTCTGGCGCACAACGAAAACAAAAGCCTTATATCACTGACCTTTCAATATCATGGGCAAACCCGCAACTGGAAGACAGGAAAAATCATGCTTTTTCTGGGAGCAGATCAAAAACTGGCGTCTTTGCTGACGAAATACACCGATCAATCGCTAAATAACACGTATCTAAAAACATCCCTTGAAGAGAAAAACATGTGTCTGGCTATCGAGATCGCTCCACGTCTGAAGGAAAATCTTGTATTGCCGAGACCACATGACTATTTCTGGCCGTTACAGGCACTATACGAATACCTTTATCTCCCACATGTTAATGACTTTATGTCATTTGACTTATCAGAGGAAATCTCTCAGCTCCGTTTGGGGGATGACAAGCAATTTACCCTCATTTTAGAATTCGACAGCAACATTCCTATAGAGGATATTACCCCCGCATTTATTCCCCACTGCGTACCTGTTATCAATCTGGTGTCGGCAAGAACAAAACCGATAGTATTTGAAAAGGGCAAATCGCGTTACGTATTGCCGGCAGATGAAATCTTTAGTCTTGACAGTGTTAAACTCAAATACGAACCTGAGGCAATATCGGGCGGAACTGACCACCGGGTTCCCCTTATCGACAGTGCGCAACTGGCAACTCACCATTTCGCCGAGCCGAGTGACAGAATATTACTTTTTAACCCTATACGGGAAGCAGTGCCATTTGGTGGCAGTCAAATTAATCTCACCTTTTACGATCATCAGGCAAAACCCGTAACGGAACACGATTACCGCGACTTTTACTGCCAATATCAGCGATTTCATCAGCAAGCACGGACACTGGGCATCGGGCAAATCTGCATACCCAGTGAACAGATACCCAGCCATATTCAGGTCAGGAATATCGTGGCCGCTTCAAAAGATTTTCCTGCCATCGTAGACAGTCATCAACATTGGCCGATACTCTCCTTGCTGTCTCTCGGGCCATTTTTTTTCAGTCATATTGACATGGTCAAATCGCTGGTCAAACAACTTGATACCTTTGCCCATCTGGACGCCCCACGTAGTCGGCATATTCAGCGTATGGCCGACGGCCTCAGTCGTATCCGCACCGTTCCATACGACTATCTGGTCAAAGGTATCCCCGTGCGAGGCCAGGAAATCACGCTGCATATGACCCCCGAACATTATGAACATGAAGGAGAAATGTATGCTTTTGCCAAAACATTACACACCGCTTTCTCCCTCTGCCTGGTTGAAACCAGCTTTCACAAATTAACCGTCATCAATAACGACACCAATGAAAACTGGGAATTTTACAACATGCCTGGGCATCAGAAGCTCATGTAACTTAAGGAAACATCATGAAAACCGGACTCTGCTTTTCCTGCACTATCGGCAACCTGGCACCTAAAACGTTTGCGGTCGTTGATTTTACGTTAGATGAGGCGCTTTCATCGTTATTTACCTTATCCCTGACATTGGCGGCCCCGCGTTCAGATATTGATACGGATACACTTCTGCTCCAAACCGCACGGTTCACCGTCACTCGTAACGATATTCTGCAACGTGAAGTGAAAGGGGTAATTGAAAGTGCAGTTGTTGGGACCACCAACCGGCATCAAACCCAGTATCATCTGACCATCAGACCAGAAATGTGGCTTCTGACCCTCGACCAAGACAGCCGTATCTATCACCAGACCAGCATTCCCGACATCTTGCAGCAAATCCTGCAACAAAAAAAACTCCGGGCTAATATGCATTTAAATCACGCACATTCAGTGCGGGAATACGTCACCATGAAAAGGGAATCCTCCTATGATTTCTTTACCCGCCTCGCGGCTGAAGAGGGGATTTTCTTCTGGTTCGCCGATGACGGGCTCTATGTGAGTGATAGCCACTTAAATATGAGAGCGCCTGATACGTTGATGTATAACCCGGATGTCACCAGTGCAATAGAAGAAAATGTTATCTACAAATGGTTACTTGGCTCCCACATGCGCCCCGAATCTATCGCCCAGAAAGACCGGAATTATCACAACCCCAATTATGCTTTACAGCATAACGCAACGGATTTTGCGGCAGAGAGCAACACACCCTTTCGTATTTTCGAAAGTTACGGGCGTTTTCTGAAAGATAAAGAGGGCATGCCCTTTACTCAATACAGGCTGGAAGCTTTGCGGGCTGACAGCAAATCAGGGCAAGCGGCCAGCAATTGTATTCGATTAATGCCGGGCAGGATCTTCACATTAACTCACCACCCTATTGACACCATGAATGACCGCTGGCAAGTCATCTCTTCTCAACATAGCGGGCATGTCCCTGCTGTTTTAGGTGATGGCGGAACCGGCACTACGCTACATTCACAGACCCAATTTATTCCAGGCCGTAACGACTGGCGTCCCCTCTACCGTTATAAGCCCCTGGCTGATGGAGATGAAGTTGCCACCGTTGTCGGCCCCGACACAGAAGAAATCTATGTCAATAAAGATGGCGCGGTTCGTGTTCACTTCCACTGGAACCGGTATGATGCCCCCAACGATCAAGCGTCTTGCTGGGTTCGGGTGGCACAAGGTTGGAATGGTAACGGATTTGGCTTTCTGGCGACACCGCGAGTCGGTCAGGAAGTGATTATTTCCTACCTCAACGGGGATATTGACCGTCCGATTATTACCGGATGCACGTACAACGGCCTTAACCGCCCACCGCTGAATTTACCGGCGGAAAAAACCCGTACTACGTTTAGAACCAAAACACATAAAGGTCATGGTTTTAACAAATTACGTTTTGAGGACGAGAAAAATCGGGAGGAAATTTACATCCACGCTCAACGTGACCAATTGATCCAAATTAACCACGACAAAACACAGCGAGTAGAACACGATGAAAGCCACACCGTCATGAACGACCGTCGGCATAAAATCGGCAATGATGAATTTATCCGTATCATGAATGAACAACATATTCAGGTGGATAAAAATCAGTTCGAAACCATTGAGAAAGACAAAATTACGCGGATCAACAATAGCTGGAAAGAAGAGATCTACGCCTCTCATTTCCAACAAATTGGTGAAAACAAACAGAGTGATATCAAAGGCAATTACCAGTTAAATGTGGTTAAAGGTATTCACTCACACACCAAAATACACACCCTGCAAGCCAGTGATACCGTGATCCTCAGAGGTAAAGCCGGCAGCATCACGCTAGACGCTCAAGGCATCACATTAAGCGGCAACATCTTTCTAAAAGGTCCGGTGACAGTGCAAGGCGGCAGTGCAGGTACCGTACCAACACTGACCGGCGCAGCCAATGAAGGCCAGCCTATTGCTCAAGATTGTCGAGGAAAAGCCGATACACAGAAGGAAACATCAAAGTGAGCATGCCATCTTCCCTTGATTTATATCGTTACTGGGTTGCCAATTACACCTATCAAACTACAGGTGATGAGCAGCATTCTGCCGGACACTATTCAGCCAGAGTATTAATCCATGCCCTAACTCAACATGAGGCGTTAACTCATCTCAGCAATGACATGATTGGTCGGGGAATAACAAACGGCCAATACCAGGAGATTACCTCCTTACAAACCTATCTGGAAGAAAGTACCCAACCTGAATTACGGTTAGTTCGTTATCTTCAACAGATAAGTGATCAGCAAGCTGTGGTACTGATACAACAGGAAAATATAGATTCGTCGCTACCCGCTGCTCGTGGCGATCTGATATTGACACAAACCACTGACGCGCCAGTTTGTGAAGATAATGAACATCTCTACGCAGTTATTGATGCCGCGGTATATCAACAAGCAGGGCGATTTATCATTCCTGATCTACTCGCCTCTTCTTTACGCTGGCAAGGGTTATTTAAAGGTGAAACCCAGGTTTCACTGGAAGATAGCGCACCTTATCTGATTGAACTGAGCAAAAACAACGACAATCAGCCAGAACTGCAGCGATACATTATGAATGCCGATAACCGGTCGGAACTGAGCCTGTTTATTCAGAGCGAGCAGCCTTTTGAAATATTGTTAAATCACCTGCGCAAATTTGCCTATCTGAAAAACGAGCTAACTCAAGCATGGGCTTTTTTCCGGTTTTACCATCCCAACACACTAACGACACTGCTCAATACCCTGTCCGACGGGCCATTAGCCAATTTTATGCAGGGAATCAATGCAGTATGGTTTTATGGTAATGAGCCGGATACCCGCCACATTATCACGATCGCTGAAAACATCCGACAGGCAAAACCCGCACCTGTCACGATTAATCGCCAATTGTGTGAACATTTTGAGCAACAGGCGCAACAGCGCCACATACTTAAAGCCATTAACTTTATTAAGGAAAACCTAGCTAAACGCTGTCAGGTGAATAAAAGCACCCTACCTGCTTTTGTTTTACAGCAGACTAATCTGGCTTATTTGCAAGGATTGACGCAACAACGGGCCATACTTTATTACGTTGCCGCCAAAAGCTTAATGCCGAATGATGAAGTACGCTGGCAACAACTTTGGGAATCAGCCTGCTTGCAAACAGAAGTACAGGAAATACGGGCACATTCACTTTTTGCACAATGCGACACACTGACAACCAAGGAAATGTAATGACAACTAACATTCAGGAACGTTTCGACAGACTGATAGAAAAAGCTTACGAGCAATTCCCGCAAAATCTTGAAGTAGATACTTATATTCAGCCTTGTGACTGCAACATTAAACCGATTTACCCGGTTCGTTACGCTTACACCAACTTTTTCGGCAAAGAACTAGAAAAACCTGAAGCACCACCGGATATTCACACCCTGATGTTCTCCTCATCAATCCAGCAAACCAAAGGCTACGCTGCCCGTCTCCTGCGTCCCGGCTGGATATACATCAAGGAAGAGGCTCCACTGACTGTCCGCGGCAGCAAAGCTCAGGGTAATTTGCATATTTTTAAATATTGCGTGTCAGAGAGAGAGGATAACGGCAAAAAGCAGCGAGTTGAGAAATTTAAAAAATACATGTTCCTCAACCGCAAAGATGCCAGTGAGGGACTTATCCCAGAACCGGGCATTCGGGGCGAAGGCTATCCGTTCCTATTTGTCGCCAAAGATGTCATCAATATCAGTATCGCTTACAGTGAACACCCATGGCATTCCTCGGTATTGGATAAAATTAACGGTAGTCTGGCACTGCGGCAGAAAACCATGCAGTTTATCAATCTTGATAAGGAACAGTCCCCCTTCGCGGTCAAAGCTTCAATCAAGTACTTCCGTAAACTGATCGTTGATTACAAAATCCGTCAGGAGCAGTTTGCCGACATCAAGGCCATCCTTGAAAAAGATATCAATGAACTGGATTTAGCGACCGCCAGGATTGATACGCTGACCACGCAGGAAAGCTATGAAATGGATGCCGACATGATTATCAAGAACATCAACGAATACCTGCACCTGAATGAACAATCGCGGATTGTTATTCTGCACGATCCGGTAGGCCGTCAACGGGATATCGCGGAAGCTTACTCCATCCTGAATCTGTGGCAACAGAGCTATCACGCTTCCAATATCTACCCATTAACCATTGGCTTCTATGTCGAAAAGCTCAAAGCGACGAAAAACCCGGAGCTGAAAAAGAAAATAGATGACAGTATCCATCAGGACCGCTGGAACAACGACTGGCCGAAACTGAAAGAAACCACCGAAGACTTTGAAGCGCGTCAGGCAAAGTTGATGAAACTGTTTGAAGCTTTCGCGGATAACCCGGACCTCAGTTATCAGGTCGGCGGGCTGAAAAATTACTTTCATTACTTCTTTTCATTGCAAGATAAAAAAGAGACGCTGGAAGAAGAGGACGCGCTGGAGTTTCAGTTTTTCAGTGAAATCCTCTCTGGTCTGCTTGGCAATCTGCAATCCTCCCTGCCCGGCCAACAGGTTTTGGCAAAGCTTGCCGCCAAAGCATCAGACAGTGACGGAGACGGTAACTTCTGGCGCACCATTACCACCGGGGTTATCGCCGTGCTGAATAACGACAAAGTAAAATCACCGATGCTTAAGAGCCAGTTTATTCGCGGAGTTGATAATATTTTGCAGGGTATGGGGACCTTTCTGGCCACCGTCTGCGCTAACCCCGATCAGGCGATTTCTCAGGGAGCAAATTATCTCCGCCAGCTTCCCCAGAAAGCCATTGACCAGATAACCCAACAACTTGTCCCCGCCCTGTTATCTACGTTGGGTGTAGTGATTGAATCGGATGGCCGGGTGGCACTCAGTGAACAAAGCTATCAGGAAGTGCTCAAGCGACTGGAATCGAAAGCAAATCGTCACCTGCCAGATCCAGCGGTGCGGACACAGGCTATTGGGGAACGGATTATTAACTGGAGTAAACGCCTGGAATCACTTGGCAATAAACCGGTGATGACCCTGCCCGCGGTTAAAACCAGTGCAGACTCGCCGGTTCAGCTTTTTACCTTAGACGGAGCCGGTAAACCATCCATTGGCTTACTGTTTGACTCTTCGCTGACTGGTGTCAGCCTATTTTTGAATGCGTTTACCCTATCGGACGTGCTCAAACAGACAGAATATGCCCGCAACAACCCGTTACAACCCGGCCCGACCTATATGAATCTGCTACGCTTTAGTACCGCGGTGATTGGTATGAGTGCTGATTTGGCTTCTATCAGCTCGACGCTGGCGAGCAAAGTGAACTCCCCGATAGTAAAAGCGCTGATGAATGGGATAAAAGTGCCCGCTATCAATGCGGCCATGGTCAGCCAGTTCTCCCGTGTTGCTGGTAGCGTTGCGGGTTATTTAGGGGCGCTGGTCTCCTTCTATGATGCAAGTAACGCCTTTAAAGTAGGTAATAGTGTGGAAGGTTATAGCCAAGTAGCGATAGGGACAGGCTCCATTATTTTGACTACAGCAGTCTGGATCGGGGTTGCGGCAGGTACACTATTAACGGCAGGCGTACTCACTGCAATAGTTATTGGAGCCGGTTTGCTAATTGGAGGTAGTATCTTACAGGCCAGTAGCGCTTGGTCAGATTTGGAGAAAGTGTTGAATAACTGTTTTTGGGGGGTAGGAAAGAAATATGCTTTTTGGCAAGTAGACCCCAGGCCATCTATCACAACACAGTTAAGTAAAGCCAGAGAAATGAGTAGTGACACTCAAAATCATTTTATTATCGAAAATCAGGAGTTTTTAAATCTGTTTATTCAGCCACAACTAAAAATACAGCAAGGATTTGGTGTCACGACCTATTGTTTTACTCTGCCTGCTTTTCAGATGAGTATCTCAAATATCCACGGGATTTTTGTAACTCCACCCAAAACCTCTTACTGGGGAGAAAAAGTTGATTATGTTGAAATTAACCGCCACAAATATACCCCTGATGCTTTTCGCAATGCCAAATTCAGGGAAGCTCAAGAACAGGCTAAACTTACCCTGAATGGTGATACCGCAACGTTGGAAATAACAGTCACGGAAACAATGGGCGTTTATTCCCGCAGTAGCGAGCTGTACTGGTATTATGAGCAATCAGAAAATATCATTTCCCCTCTACGTTATTTTTGGGAAGAAAAACCCACAGCAGAAAATACCATTAAGGGCAGTTTTGACGGGGAGCGCACACTATGAAGCAACGACTAAAAAGCTTACTTAAAAAATGGTTTCCCACGATTCATCCGCTGCCAGCCAAACGGCTGGCGCGTTGGGAAAAAGAAATTCTAGCCGTACCAGCGGATATTAAGGATGCAGAAACCATTAAGCACGTGGAAATATTGGACTACCTTGATAATAGGGAATGCCATATCCGTAATCCTCAACGCCGAGCTCGGAGTATTACCTTGATCCCAGTCACACTAGGGATTATCAGTAGCCTCGTGTTAAATGTTAATGATTTTATTGAATCAAGAGAAAAAAATGAAGCATGGATTCATAGCTGGGTAGATTTAGCAAAAAAAAAATATGGAGAAAAATTTTATCTACGCAATGATTTACCAGACTATATGGAGGATGCTCGTTATATCGGTAATGATAAAGATATCTCCCTGAGAAAATACCTGTATTATCGCTATAATTTTTCTGAATATAGCAATGATGTTTTTATCACTGACATGACATTTCTATTACTCTATCTTCTAATTATCCCTCCTTTTGTCTGGACCATATTTTTTTCACGGCGACAAGCCCCATTAATTATTGATCGTGAACGACAGATTTTTTACACCTGGTATAAAGGTAAAGCTTATGCTGCCCGTTATCCACAATTAGGTATGGGGGAAAAAACCAATATTTTTTATCTCAAAGTCTATGGACTGGATGAAAATAATCAGCTTATCGGACGTGGCTTTATCCCCAATGTCAGTAGTTATTCCTTTGCTTTCTTAAGCAGTGGCAATGATAAAGGGCTGGCAGTCGCCTTTATGGTGAAATTCTTATTAAACGGCAAAGAAGCAGTCAGTAAAGTAGATTATAAACGTCGTGGACCGCTTATCTGGTGGAGTAAAGATAAAAGACCCGCCGATTTAGACGAACAGATTCCGTTGATTTTGGCCGAACTGGATCGCTTAGGTCCCCCTGATGAAGATCTTTCCGAATGAAAGTGAAATTAAAAAATTTACTCAAAAAGTGGTTTCCTACTATACATCCACTGCCAGCCAAACGGCTGGCGCGTTGGGAAAAAGAAATTCTAGCCGTACCACCGGATATTAAGGATGCAGAAACCATTAAGCATGTGGAAATATTGGACTACCTTGATAATAAAGAATGTCATATTCGCAATACCCAACGCCGCGCCCGGAGTATCGCTTTAATCCCGGTTACACTGGGAATTATTAGCAGTTTGGCGTTAAACGTTAACGATTTTATAGAGTCACGAAAAAATAATGAAGTATGGATACATGGTTGGGTAAATTTGGCGAAAAAAAAATACGGGGATAAATTCTACCTACGTAATGA
This sequence comes from Photorhabdus heterorhabditis, assembly GCF_001280945.1. Lineage (NCBI taxonomy): Bacteria > Pseudomonadati > Pseudomonadota > Gammaproteobacteria > Enterobacterales > Morganellaceae > Photorhabdus > Photorhabdus heterorhabditis. The sequence goes on from NZ_LJCS01000021.1 coordinate 62,615, forward strand.
TTTACCAGACTATATGGAAAATGCCCGCTATATTGGTAACGATAAAGAAATTTCGCTAAGAAAATATTTATATTATCGTTATACTTTTTACCCAAGTAGCACTAAACTTCTCATTATTGATATAAGCTTCCTACTGCTCTATCTGATAATTATTCCACCTTTTGTATGGGCTATACTTTTTTTACGCCGTCAAGCACCATTAATTATCGATCGTGAACGACAGATTTTTTACACCTGGTATAAAGGTAAAGCCTATGTCGCCCGTTATCCACAAGTGGGTATGGCAGAAAAAACTAATATTTTTTATCTCAAAGTCTATGGACTGGATGAAAATAATCAGCTTATCGGGCGTGGTTTTATCCCCAATGTCAGCAGTTATACTTTTGCTTTCTTGAGCAGTGGCAATGATAAAGCGCTGGCAGTGGCCTTTATGGTGAAGTTTTTATTAAACGGCAAAGAGGCGGTCAGTAAAGTAGATTATAAACGTCGTGGACCGCTTATCTGGTGGAGTAAAGATAAAAGACCCGCCGATTTAGACGAACAGATTCCGTTGATTTTGGCCGAACTGGATCGCTTAGGTCCCCCTGATG
>NZ_LJCS01000022.1:0-62364 GCF_001280945.1 Photorhabdus heterorhabditis
GGCGGATAACCGGCGTACTGATAGTGGCGTATTTGGTTTCATCCTTCGATTTTGTTGCCACGGGTTGATCATTTTCATCAATCGCCACTTCAATCGCTGTCAGAATCTGGCTGTTTTTACCGCGCATGGCGGTTAACTCCAACTTACATTTAGCTTCAGGGTTGAAATGATTACGGGCCTTATCTGACATTTCATCTGGGGAGAACCAACTTAAAGCACCAAATTCCAGACTAATTTCATTTTCGCCATTTGCCATGAATAGCATAGAGCCAGTGCTTCCAGTACCAAATCCTCGGCCTGCTCGGGCTGAATTACGGTTATCCATTCCCAGTATGTCATTAGTTTTAATGGCACAAAAGGCATATTGGATATCAAATACGCTGCGAATATATAGCCGGGGTTCATTTGCTTGGGTACTAAACATAAAAAGCACTCCTGATAATAGTAATAACAGTTTTAATTTCATTTTTTATCCTTTTTTCTTTCTTATCTCATTCCTGGGAATCCCGTTGTGATAAATGGGATATTATCCAGCTTAGGTTTAGGGTTATAACCCATTTCCCACGGTGCTATTTCAGCCCCTGGGACCGTTTCAGGTCGGGTAATAAGCTGTTCTTCCCCTAGCAGATTTATTCTTAACGGGGATTCGCTGGCTTTTAACGGATCGGCAATAACCCACTTCTTCTTGACTTTAACTATAGATTTTCTATTTTCTTCTTTCTTTGTATCCGCAGTTACCTCAATTTCAGCTGTAATCCCATCGTGGTAACCGACGAGATCGATCCCCTTATCATGTTGATCGAATTTAAAACCTGCCGCAGTTTTGATAGCGCCTTTCGCATTTAGCGCAACTTCCATTATCATAATCTTGGTCTTAAAGGCGGCATTTATTTTTCCTTCCAGGCTTAATTTCAGCGCATTTTTATTACCGGCATCAAAAGTCCATTGCTTGCTTTTATAGGCAGCACCCAGCTGAAAGGACAGATTGCAGGTCAAAATAAGGCAACATTCAATCTCTAAGTAGTTTTTGTCATTCGCATTCTTACGTTCTATTGCTTTCCGGAATTTGGCGGCAATTTTGTCTATCTTGCAATAAGCGGCACCCATTTGGATGAGGTCCAGTTTGGCCGTCATGCCCATAAACGGGGCGGCGCTGAAACCCACAAAATGGGAGCTGTCATCGACTGAGGTGGTTCGGTTATAGGCATAAGCCAGCCCGATGTTGATGGGATCAATTTTGAGGTCAAACAGTTGGTAATCATGGGTACCTTTACCTTTTGAATCAGGCGCGGGCGCCAGGTATTTTTTCGTGTATCCCAACAGTTTTTCGACCCGATTGATGGCATCTAAACTCTCCCGGGTTTTCCTGACTTTATTGGCTTTGGCAAATTTGTTTGAGTAATCCATATCCTGAACGGTTAAGGCGTACTCAACGTTAAGGGCGGTTTCTCTGGTCAGGTAAAATTTATCCGTGTGAACGGTCCACCCGCCACGCAATTTATTGCCATCTTTAGGTTTGACATTTGCCATAGCCTGACGGGCTTTTCTCTGTTCATCACGCCGTTCTTTAATGGGCCGTTCACCATGGGAAAAATCAAAGCCAAATCCCACCGAGATCATAAAACTGACCGAGGGGTAAACCGCTATCGTCACGTACTTTTGGCGACCCGTACAGGCTTCTGTCACGAGCTTATAATATCGGGGAGCTTTGTACATATCGGTGGGGTTAGCAATATTAGACAGATAAGACACGACACTTTCCAGACCGTTTTCAATATCGGTGTCTTCTAAGTGCTCTTTGTAGAATAACGTGACCTTTTCAGGCGTATTAAATTTTAATGTTTTCTCTTTTGGTCCCCCAAGCAGTACAGCCTGATGTTTGGCGTGATCACACTTTTCTGCAATGTGTATTGTCCCGGTTTGGCCTTTCCCATCATCAACAAGGTTCATGTTAATCATGGGCTTTTTAGGCCAGACCTGAGTTTTCTTATCAAAAGTGACACTGATTTCACAGAGACAGGGATCGGGGTTGTTACATGTCATACAAGCAGCCCCGGCAGGGGGAGAAGTACGTTGTTGAGTCATATCGATTACCTTATTAGCGGGTTTATTTGGGAATAAACCCTAATTCGCTGGTTAATAATTTTTCCATTCGATAATAGCCTGGCCCTTGATTATCGCTGAGTTGAGCTAACCATGTTGGCGGGATGTGCTGAAACTGCTCAATGCGCCTTTCCATCAGCAGATAGAGAAATCCCCGGATAGAACGTTCATCGGTGATTTCGTTATCCTGACAAAAATAAAAACACGCCTCTGCCAGATTTTGATGACGTATTAATGCCTCTTCATCTATATGGGTTGGAGAAGACGGAATATTAGGAAGCGGGTTGATTAATATCTTGTCTGAAAGTGCCGTAAGGACGGAGTGTGGAATATTCATTGCATCGGCTGCATGATAATAACTCACTTCATTAATAAAATGCGTCAATTTATTAATATATCTTTGTGCGAAGAGATGGTTGAAATGAGCATATTGCTCTTTGGTAATTTTCAACATTTTTTGTCTGGAACGGGCTTCGGCGGGAAATTGTTTTCTGGCGGCGTGAAAACTATCCTGCCTGTCAATCCCCGGATAATTTGTGGCAATTTTATCTATCGGCCCGAGAAAACAGTGAATTTCCCAGTCATTCAGGATGCTGAGAAAATCCCAGATATTGCGCGGGTCATAAAATCGGAAAAACACCGGTTTGGCCTGATCGGGCAATAAGACCTGAAGATATTTACGCAGATGCTGGCGCAGTGTTTTCATGTCGGCTTGCGAGTGAAGAAGTATTCCCCAGGGCGTTCCCCATTCTGCCAGAAAAAGCCCGACTTTTTCGGTCACCTCCACCAGATATGGAGCCACTTTCAAGAGTTCAGGCTGTAAAGATTCGTCATACAGACACGTCACAGGCGGATCAAAGTGTTCCAGGATAAAAAACAGTCGGGGTTCGGCGGCACCGTCAATGACGGCATAACGTTTTTCTTCTGCCATTACTGATCATCCTTCATCGGACAGTGAGCGACGAACAGGGAGCCGGCACTGGCGGCGGCCTGTAGAATCGCCGGATTAGCCGGTTGCAATAAGTCTCCCGGGCTGCCACCGGAATTGAGATTAATGGCCGGGCCTTTGATATCAACGCCCCCGGCATGAATGACGATAAAGTTACCGCCGACTCGCAGGCTGATTTTGCTGCCACTTTGCACAGTGAGGTCACCGTTCGCGTCAACACTGAATACGCCCTGGATTTTTTGGGCCACATCACCTTTGACCTGCAACGCGTTGTCACCGTCAATCTGGGCAAGATAGTTCCCGGTCGTTTTATGCTCCTGTTGCCCTTCTACGGTTACTTTGCGGTTGTTGGCAATCACCAGTTCGTCATCATGGCCGATACTGGTGGTCCGGTTGTAGTTAATCCGCTCGTCCCGGGAGTTGCGTACCTGAATCGCCAGATTTTTCTGGGCGTGAATAAACACTTCTTCCTGATCTTTTTCGTCTTCAAAACGCAGTTCGTTAAAGCCTTCCCCTTTGTGGGTTTTTGACCGGATTGACATCTGGGTTTTAGTCATCGGCAGGCGGTTTGGCGGGAGGTTGCTGGCATGGTAAGTGCGCCCGGTGATAATCGGCTGGTCCGGATCGCCATGTAAAAAGTCTACCAGCACTTCCTGACCGACGCGCGGGATGGCCATCATGCCCCAGCCTTTTCCCGCCCATGCCTGGCTGACCCGTATCCAGCAGGAACTCTGGTCGTTAAACTGACCATATTGATCCCAGGCAAACTGTACCCGCACCCGACCGTATTCGTCACAAAAGATTTCTTCCCCTTCGGGACCGACCACGGTGGCCACTTGCAGGCCGTCAATACGGGGTTTGGGGTAGGGGGAGGGACGCCAGGAACGGTCGCGGTCGCCAAAGGTAAAGTGGTTGGTCAGCGTGGTGCCGGTGCCCCCGGAGCGGGTTTCATCGGCCTGTGGCTGCCGGCCATGGTGGTGGATGCTGATGACCTGCCACGGGACATTAAATTTCTCTTTCGGGTGCTGGGCGAGGGTAAACATGAGGCCCGGCCAGAGGAAAAAGCAGTCACTTTGCGCGTGGCCGAGGAGGTCATTGCGGCGCAAGGCTTCCAGACGATAACGGCTCATGCGTTCCCCGCGTTCGTCTTTATAACGCCCGGGGAAATCATAGTGATAATAACTGGGTAAATCGGTTCGCTGGTTGGCCGATTTAGACTCGTGAAAGTAATATTCGGCGGTCCAGGGGGGATTTTTAAAGGTGCGGTCCCGCAGAGAAATGCCCTGAATCCCGACCTGTTCACGCCAGCGGAACTGCTGGATACTGCCCTGTATTCCCTGCACATCCGGTGTTGGGTTATAGGGAACGGAGAAGCGGTTACCGAGTGCCAGGCAGGAATCGGCAAAGAAAATTGTCTGGCCGTTTTTCCCCTGATTAAACTCAAAGTAGTAAAAAATCCCTTCATCAGCTAATAAGCGGTGGAGAAAGGCCAGGTCACTTTCGTCGTACTGTACGCAGAATTCCCGCTCGGGATGTTCATAGCCGAGGGTATAGACCATATCCCGGATGCCATTCTCTTTCAGCAGGGTGTCAATGATATCGGTAATGGATTGATGCTGAAAAATCCGGGAGTTGACGCGTAATCCGGCCCGCCATAGCGCCGGCTGGAGGGTCAGGGAGTAATGACTACGATGGCGTCCGGTGGTGCTTTGTTCAAACTGGGTGATAATTCCAGTCACCTCGCGTTCGGGTAGTCCGTCCCGGTAGACGGTCAGGGTGGCGGAGTTATCCAGGACATCTTTAAAATCGATGTCGGGGTTAGCGCTGGTGAGCGTGGTGTCGAGACTGAATGGGGTTGACAGAGCTTCATTCAGTGTAAATTCAACGACTGCAAAAGTCTGAGCAGGGAGGTTACCCACGGTGAGGGTAAAAACCAGTCCTGAATCTGCCATGAGTTTTCTCCTGATGACATTGTCATGGGGTGTTTATTGGCTTAACGGGTTGGTTAGTTCTGGTCAGTCTGTTCAACCAATATTGACGCTGCCTCCGCCAATGACCACGCCGCCACAGCTGACGGCATCACCGGTTCTGGCGGCGGGTTTGCCATCAATGAAGACGGTGCTAGAACCGCCTGCAATGGTTCGGGGATGAGAGGAATGCGGTGCTAAGCTATCGCCTTGGCGGGCGAGAGGAATACCATCGGCTTTCACACTGGTGGAGCCGGAAATTACCGATGTCGCTTCACAATCATCGTGTGCTGTACCGATATCACCTATTTTTACTGCGTTTCCCATTGTGTTTTCCTTATTTAAGAGAAATTAAGTTTATTTTGAAGAATAAATTTCCTATTAATTAAATAGGCTGGAAACTTCTTTTTATTTCATGTCATTAGCGAGTTGTAATAAGTTTTTCGTTGTTATTTGTATTTTTATGTTGTTTTCGAGTGATAATAAATCCTCCCTATCAAAATGATAGGGAGGATGGATCTCAATAGCGGACTGAGTGCTTCATTTATCACTGATATCTGTTGCCATAATTACTCAGACATTATTGGTCATCATGAATAAGGCTATTTTTTCTCTTTCTGTTTTTCTTCCAGATACAGCTTATAAGTTAATAAATCATTTGCTTTGTAAAAAGATCCATGGTGTTGGATGCTTTCTGTTAACACAATATAACTGTACGGAAGCTGATTTTTTTTGTCTTCTTCATCAATAACCGCATCTATTACCATTTCGTATTTTTGGTCTTTGTAAGAAAAACTGACCAGTAGGCTATCAATAACTGGTTGCTGTTTCTCATTATCAAATGTGCTATAGAGATATTCATATCTAGGGATCGATATGAGTTTGGATAATCTTTCTGTGCCTTCAAGATCTGTCTTTGCATCGGTTTCTCCTTTGATATCTGCTGGACCTATTACCTTTTGGACTAATTCATTAAAATTGGCAGTCCTATCCAGATCACCATAAGTTCTATGACGTATATTATAATATATTTTATAATATATAAAATACTCTGAGTTTTTAACTTGATTCAGGTTTATAGGTTTCAGTTTTATTAAATAAAAATCATTTATTTTAATATAATCGCCACTATTTAACCATTTGCTGGCATCGAACCAGACTTTATCATACAGGTAGTTGGGATCGGGGTTATCGACAAGTACTGCCATTTTATTTTTCATGTTAATATGATTCCATAACCAAAGAAAACAGGCCCCGATAATCAGGACTATAATAATACGATAAATTTTTTTCATATTATTCCCATCTTCTGGGCAGGTAGGTTCGTAAGCCTTTAGGCAACCCTTTTGGACTCTCCGCAGTTCCGGGTTTATGCCATGCGCCATGTGGATCTATTGGGCCACCTTGCTTGGTGTTTTTATTTCTTGTTTTTATACTGGCAATTTGTTGTTTATACTTTTCATAATTTAGGGGCCTGATTGGTTCTTTAAGTTCTGGATTAAAATATTTATTATTCGTATAATAATCATAGTCATTGTCATATTTCATAATCTCCTCTCGATGCTTTTCTGCCTCGTTTATTTCTGTTTTAGTGCCATAAGTCTTGCCATAATGACTGCGCATGGCAAATGCCCGGACTTCGACCTCCCAGGTATCTGCCATTAATTGAGCCAGACTATGTTCATAGCCCGGATCGGTATTTGTGAAATCGTCTTCGTCAACAGCGATGCCTGTTCTGCATGCATAGGAAGTAACGACAGCATCATAATCAAAGATTTTTTCATCAATCTGCATAATTTTCTCCAGTGTAAAATCACCTGCTGGATCATTATAGCCACTAAAGATATTTTCAGCATAGAAATGAAAAGGGATATTCAATATGATGCCATGAGAGAATATATCTAACTGTTTAATGAGTCTTTTTTTACTCTTTCGCTCAGACAAAAATTGCACGAGTTCATCTGAGTTTCTGACATAAACAATTCTTCCACCTTTATCTTGCGTGTACTGATTAATAACCTTAATGTCATGGTTAGTATACCCTAATGCGAAAACAACCAGGATACGTTGTATTTTATAATCCGGTGTTGTTGCAGGGTATTCGCCCAGTTGCCTTATTCCCTGATTAATAAACATATACTGGTTACCTATTGGGGCGGAAAATCCTCTGGTCACACCACCAAGCGAATAATCCGGGCCTTCCGTTCTGGCGGCGACAACGCTGATATAATCATAACCACATATTGGATATTCTATCTCATATGTCGGTTTATTTAAGGCCGTTTTCGTTGAGGATGATTTGGCGTTTGTAATATATTCACTTTTTCTGCGTTGTAATATTCCCGCATCACGCCCAACAACGATACGGATATTTTCTGCTTCTTTTGTGTATATTCGTTCAGTCAAAAATTTGTCATCTGTTTTTCCCGATATTATATGTTTGTTTTTTTCAATTCGGATATAATAAGGAATGTTTTCTAATGGTATTGAAATTTCATTATTGTTATAAATCTTTATTTGCTGGCTGTATATGCCCTGTTTCATAACTTCTTTATATTCTTCGGGGGGACAGGTTGCACAGGCTTTTCCTGCATTAAATGTTGTCATATTGACTCCTTTTAGATGTTATCTGATGGTTCTTTATATGATGTTTCTTTTATTGAGTTCAGAAACAATCTTAACATTATAGAAACCGGGTTCATCTTTATTCATTAGATGATGTAGCCATCCCTCGGGAATATCGTTGGCTGATAAAATTTCTTTTATAATACACAGTTTCATTAGTGTCTTTATTGAAACATCATCAATAATATTATTCTGCTGACAAAATGCATAGATATCTACTACAAAATTGTTTATTTCCCGATATTTTTCATGAAGAGAGCTGCGGTATATATAGTATATTTTGCTGTTGATCCTATCAATAGCCGCTTTATTTATCATGTAATATTCATAGGGAAAAATCATCAGGGCCTCGAAAATATCTTCGAATTTCTCATTGGGATTTTTGCTCGCTAACGTGTGAAATATATCATCAGGCACATTTTTTTCAGACAGGAAAATGTCACACCAGTATGCAAGCATATGGTGTGTCAACGCTACAATATATTGTTCATAGTGTTTATCATTAAAAATCTGATATTGTTCTGGGGTTATTTTGAAGAATTTATCCTTATTCTGAAAGGATGCTTCGCTATTGTATTCAAACGGAGCGCTTTCTCTATATATTCCGTGGTGGTAGCTGATGACTTTCTTTATAGGTGACAGAAACCGGTTAAGCTCATCATGGCTTAAGATGTCAATAAAAATCCAGAATACCCTGGGGTCATAATATCGAAAAAATACGGGTTTTTTTTCAATAGGAATGAAGACCTGCAAATATTTTCTGAGATGCTGTCGTAATTTTTCAAATGGATATTCTGATAATAAATACAGCCCCCAGGGATCTTTTTTTCTCGACAGCCAGACTTTAACGGGCTGAGTTAATTCAACGAGGTGAGGTGAATTTATTTGTTCTTCTTTGCTGGAGATGTTTGTATATAAGCAGGATGAAACTGGATTTAATTGTTCCAACATATCATATAAATCATGGACCAGTGCCCCATCAATTATTGCATAATAGTTTGCTTTTTCCATGATTATTCCTTTGAGCTACAGTGGGCGACAAATGGCATACCGAGCGCTGCGGCGGCTTTCAAAACTGAAGGCATGGCAGGTAAAGAAACATCACCTGGGCTGCCCGTTGAGTTTAAATTTATTGTAGTCCCTTTTATATCTACCCCTCCATGATGAATGACAATAAAATTGTTGCCAACCCGTAAGGTTATCCGGGTATCACTTTTTATGGTGATATCCCCTTCTGCTTGATAGCCTAATGTACCTGCAACTGATCTAATATCATCGCCTTTTATAACTAGATTTTTGTCCCGCTCGATTAACTCGATATAACTTCCGGTCGTTTTATGCTCCTGTTGCCCTTCTACGGTTACTTTGCGGTTGTTGGCAATCACCAGTTCGTCATCATGGCCGATACTGGTGGTCCGGTTGTAGTTAATCCGCTCGTCCCGGGAGTTGCGTACCTGAATCGCCAGATTTTTCTGGGCGTGAATAAACACTTCTTCCTGATCTTTTTCGTCTTCAAAACGCAGTTCGTTAAAGCCTTCCCCTTTGTGAGTTTTTGACCGGATTGACATCTGGGTTTTAGTCATCGGCAGGCGGTTTGGCGGGAGGTTGCTGGCATGGTAAGTGCGCCCGGTGATAATCGGCTGGTCCGGATCGCCATGTAAAAAGTCTACCAGCACTTCCTGACCGACGCGCGGGATGGCCATCATGCCCCAGCCTTTTCCCGCCCATGCCTGGCTGACCCGTATCCAGCAGGAACTCTGGTCGTTAAACTGACCATATTGATCCCAGGCAAACTGTACCCGCACCCGACCGTATTCGTCACAAAAGATTTCTTCCCCTTCGGGACCGACCACGGTGGCCACTTGCAGGCCATCAATACGGGGTTTGGGGTAGGGGGAGGGACGCCAGGAACGGTCGCGGTCGCCAAAGGTAAAGTGGTTGGTCAGCGTGGTGCCGGTGCCCCCGGAGCGGGTTTCATCGGCCTGTGGCTGCCGGCCATGGTGGTGGATGCTGATGACCTGCCACGGGACATTAAATTTCTCTTTCGGGTGCTGGGCGAGGGTAAACATGAGGCCCGGCCAGAGGAAAAAGCAGTCACTTTGCGCGTGGCCGAGGAGGTCATTGCGGCGCAAGGCTTCCAGACGATAACGGCTCATGCGTTCCCCGCGTTCGTCTTTATAACGCCCGGGGAAATCATAGTGATAATAACTGGGTAAATCGGTTCGCTGGTTGGCCGATTTAGACTCGTGAAAGTAATATTCGGCGGTCCAGGGGGGATTTTTAAAGGTGCGGTCCCGCAGAGAAATGCCCTGAATCCCGACCTGTTCACGCCAGCGGAACTGCTGGATACTGCCCTGTATTCCCTGCACATCCGGTGTTGGGTTATAGGGAACGGAGAAGCGGTTACCGAGTGCCAGGCAGGAATCGGCAAAGAAAATTGTCTGGCCGTTTTTCCCCTGATTAAACTCAAAGTAGTAAAAAATCCCTTCATCAGCTAATAAGCGGTGGAGAAAGGCCAGGTCACTTTCGTCGTACTGTACGCAGAATTCCCGCTCGGGATGTTCATAGCCGAGGGTATAGACCATATCCCGGATGCCATTCTCTTTCAGCAGGGTGTCAATGATATCGGTAATGGATTGATGCTGAAAAATCCGGGAGTTGACGCGTAATCCGGCCCGCCATAGCGCCGGCTGGAGGGTCAGGGAGTAATGACTACGATGGCGTCCGGTGGTGCTTTGTTCAAACTGGGTGATAATTCCGGTCACCTCGCGTTCGGGCAGTCCGTCCCGGTAGACGGTCAGGGTGGCGGAGTTATCCAGGACATCTTTAAAATCGATGTCGGGGTTAGCGCTGGTGAGCGTGGTGTCGAGACTGAATGGGGTTGACAGAGCTTCATTCAGTGTAAATTCAACGACTGCAAAAGTCTGAGCAGGGAGGTTACCCACGGTGAGGGTAAAAACCAGTCCTGAATCTGCCATGAGTTTTCTCCTGATGACATTGTCATGGGGTGTTTATTGGCTTAACGGGTTGAGCGGTTGCTTCTGTGTGGTCAGTCCGGCGTCTTTTTGTAATGTGTAGTAACGGCTAAGCAGGGCATTAAAGCGGTCGTCAGTTTTTTTTATCAGTGCGGGTGAGACGGTCTGCCCCTGTTCTATCGCCGTGGAGAATTGGCGTAACAATTCTTCCAGCGGCACTTCACGGTTGTGGCTGTTCTGTATCTGATAGATAGCTGTTTTCAGGTAAGAGAGGGTGAAACTGCCACGGTTGCGTTCCTGTTCAAGGATTTTGTCGGCCAGTTGCTGGAGTTGATGCTGAGTCTGATGCCAGCTGCCCTGTACTGGAGCGTTCTCCAGTCTTACGGCCTGTAACTGCCGCCAGCGGTCGGTTTCATGTTGTTGTTTGTTGTCCAGTGGCCAGGTTTTCTGTGCTATATCGGTCAGTTGTTCGGCATTTTGCAGCACGACCAGCGGGGAGGTGTCGGTTAACCGGGTTAACTGTTGTCCATAGGTTTGCAGGTCGGGCTGATACAACCAGGCCAGTCTCGCGCCATCCTGTGTTCCGGTCAGGGCAGTGAGCTGTTGTTGTAAGGGTTTGTAAAACCCCAGCCAACTGCCCGTCAGGACAAAAACACCCAGCAGTACACCCAGTCCGAAGCCCTGTAGGGCATTCATTGACCGGGGAGGTGGCTCAGGAAACCGGACCTGTACTTTGGGTTGATCGTCATAGCTGGCATCGTAGCTGGTTTCGGGTTCTGCCGGTTCCGGCTCTGTATTGGCGAGGTAAACCAGCGGCGGCATTTGCACCGGTTTGGCTGCGGGTTTGGGTATGATGCGGGCACTTTCCAGTTTTTTCGCGGTGTTTTGGAAAAACCATAATAGGTTTTCGACTTTAGGCAGGCGTTTCAGATCGGATTGTTGGAGTCGGTCAACTATCAGCTGTAAGGCCCGTTCCGCCCGATAAATCATGCGCAGGTCGCGCGTGGTGTAATCGTGCTGGCGCAGCGCATTGCCGCTGCGGGTGTTAAACCAGTCGAGCATTTCGGTCCGTACCGTCGGCTGTGGCGGCCATAGTTCATCCCACTGGCTGACAATCACGCCAGCCAGCAGTTCACAGCCTTCGGTAAAACCGGACAGACCGCTCAGCTGCATTCGGGCCAGGGTGTAGTAAATTGCACTTTGTAAATCGACGCCGTGGGAGCGGAACAGGGTCAGGGCCAGCGATTCAATCAGTTGCCAGTTTACCGCTGGCTGAGACGGGTGGTTAATTTTGTTGATTTCTTCGCGTATCGCGGTGAATGCCGGCAGGTTCATTGGGTTACCACCGGCACGGATAATCAGGTTTTCAGGGTGTTCATTCATGGCAGTTCATCCTTACCTACCCCCGCCGGCGCGGGGGACAGGTTTTTTTGATTAGTAGAGGGTGTCAGGCAGCTGGAATCGGCTGAATAGGCCACCGGCAAACGGGTTGTCAGATTCATCCACGTAGATACGGTAGGTCATATCTCCGCCATCAACGGAGAACAGCACATCAAACGAATCCTGACGCACGTTGGTCAGTTTGCCACTGTTAATCAGCCTCAGCTGGGCCCACGGGCCGGTGAAGCTGATTGAACGCGGGGATTTGCCGCTGGCATCCGGTATCAGGGTGAGTTGACTTTCCACCCCGGCGCGCATGGAGTTTGGCCAGACCAGATGTACGATGCTGCTGCGACCATGGGCATAATCGAGTAGCTGACCATCGAGATTGAGCAGGCTGCGGCGTTTGTTGCCAGTCAGGCTGATAGGCTCAATGGCAAACTGGGTACCAAGGCCATTTTGCGGGGTGAAGAAGGTGTCGCGGATACGGTCAGCCAGCTTCAGTTGTGCCAGTACATCCGGGCGGATAAGTTGTTGACCGTCAGCGCTGTAGGTTAGGTTGTTTTCAACAAAGGGTTTGAGGTTCTGCTGATAGAAGGCATCCAGTGTCCCACCCGGACGGAAGAAGCGGTCGAACTCACTGAGCGGGACATCCTGAGTGGCATCCGGGTTGAATGGATAGCGTCCGGCCAGATAGGTCTGGTACTGTTTGACTACGTTGTCATGCCATTCAACTTCCAACGAGCGGACGGCTTCCATCATGACGACCCGCCATGTCTGTTCTGCCAGTTCGCCAACCCAGCGGTTAAGTGGCTCTGGCAGGTTTTTCGCCATCTGCTGCACGTCGAAAATCGGGTCGCTGTTGTTCTGTTCAAGCCGCATCTGAACGGCTTTCAGGGCGGCTTTGCCCGGCACGGGTGCGTTCTGGATAGCCAGCAGGTAGCGGTGTAGTGCGGTTAGTTTCTGGTAAACTTCCTGTAGGGTGCTGTTTTTTTCGCCGTATTCCATCAGTACCGCAGTTTCCGGGGCGAATTCCCGGTTGACACGCACCAACAGGCGGTAGTCCGGCGCATCACGTAACTGCTGCTGCTCTTTGGCGGGCAGGGTATCGTTAATCACCGGCAGGCGGGTGTTGTCGCTGAGGATTTGCAACGCCCGGCTGATTGGCTGTTCTCCGCTGATGACCTGCTCAATGGCGCCGATGGCCTGCGGGATATCAGTAAAATCGCGGATGTCCAGATTGTTCATGGCGCTGCGCCAAGTGGCGGTGTAATCCCCCAGATATTGCTCTGTGATTTGTCGCTGGATTTCTTTACGGTCAGTTTCGCTGTATTGGACGTTGTGTGACAGGTTCAGCACCCAACTGTCCATCACGGTGAGGTCAATCAACTGGTCGTCCTGTTTGACGAAGTAGTTGTTCAAACCATTCATTGTCAGGAACTGGGGGATAATCAGCTGCTTGTCATTATTGGCGATAAAGATACTGTCAAAACTGGGGCCAATCTGGTCGCGCAGGTTGAGCGGTGGTGGCAGAGAATCCTGGGCTTTAAGGCGCAGGTTCTGATAGACCCGCTGGTAAATGGAAAGCTGACTGAGTTCCTTTTGGGCATTGATGAGTGGGAGCTTGTAAGGCGCGAAGCTGCTGATGGCTGCTGGGTCACCGGCTTCCCGTGCGGCCCGCCAGTCGGTGTGATCCAGAGCATAGTCCAGATGGGTCAGCAGTTGTTCCTGCGTCGGGCGCTGGCCGTTAAAGGTATGGCTCCAGCGTTCCCGCATATACTGTTCGACCAGCGATTTATTGCGACCACTGCCATCTTCCAGCATCCGTATGATACGCAGTACTTCCAGTTTTTCTTCACTTCCTTTGGGGGCGTGATTCAGGTCATCTAGCAGGCCGTTCATCAGGGCTGGCAGGAAGCGTTGAGACAGTAGTTGCAGATAGGTGCTTTCGACATACGGACCAACGTCCGAACCCTGATAGAGTCCCATATCAGCGATCAGCCCTTTATGATGGTAATCGCCGTAGGCGAGGGTGGCTTGCCGGACAGGGTTGAGCAGGGGCAATTGTAAATTGCCGTTACGGTCTTCCCCTTTGGGTGGGGGAACGGATAGGAAGTTTTTAGCCTGCGTCAGGACTTCTTCGCCGGCCCGGTAGTTTTTCTGATAGTAGTAGTGCCAGCCGGTCCACAGGGCCAGTGCTATGACTGAGCCGGCGGTTGAGAAGGTCAGTAGTTTTCGGCGGTTCCGGCTTAACCAGAGGCGGTTCTCTGCGGCCAGATTGGGTTCGGCCAGCAGGACCTCTTCAAACAGCGTTCGGGTGAAATAGGGAGCGGTATCGGCGACCGGCCAGGTTGGAAATGCCTGGTGTCCCAGATGATACTGCACGGCAGCAGATTGGGTGAAGGTGTCATCCATCTGGCCGATTTGTTTCGACGAGGTGAGATAAACACCGCGCAGCCCGGGTTGTGCCGGTCCGCCGTTGTAGAGCAGGCCATCCAGCAGCTGTATCAGGTAACTGTGCAATCCCTGTATCTGACGGGTAAAGCTGAATAGCGGACCGCGTTGGCTGATATCCACTTTGTTGAGCATCATATCCGGCATAGCGGCGTTAAGCTGTTGCATCCACTGGTGCCAGAATTGTGCCAGTTCGGTGCGCCAGCCGTCCTCATCTGAGGCGTTCAGGCTGAAGGTGACCCCCAAGATCTGTGCGCGCTGTGGTCTGTCCAATGACTGGAATGCTGCACCAAAGCCGTGTAGCAAATCAAGTTTGGTCAGTACCAGATAGAAGGGAAGATGGTTGTGTAAGGTTAATCGCAGATCTTGCAGGCGCAGGTGGAGCGCAGCGATATACCGTTCACGTTGTTCTTTGTTGTCGGTCAGTAAACGGTGGGTATCTACGGTCAAGATAATACCGTTAAGAGGCTGACGCTGACGGTTTTCAGTCAGCCAGGTAAGCAGGGCATGCCACAGACGAGTGGGCAGTTGGGGCTTGTTGCTATCCGGCATGGCTGTTTGGTCAATAAGGAAACCGTCCGGGTCGATAATGACCGCTTTTTCTCCTAGCCAACAGCGTAGGTGCAGTGGAAGACCATCTTCCCCTTTCAGAGCGTCTGGCGCGGCAATGTCAGTCAATTTGTAACCTTCCTGGATAAGCGAAGTTTTGCCGCTGTCGGTGTTGCCAATCATTAAGTACCAGGGGCGTTGGTAAAGGTAATCCCAGGTGCCGAGATGGCGTTGTAGCTGCGCTTTCCAGTGGTTGAGGTAGCTGTCCTGACGAGCAATGTCGGTCAGCACCGGATCAACGACTTTCAGTTCCACATCTAGTTTTAATTTTTCCAGTTGCTGTAAGCGACGCCAGATTTTTGTGCCGACAAAACCTAGTACTACCAGGATGATGATAGCGGTTGCCAGCCAGCGGGCAGAGAGATTTTCCAGCGGGTAAGTTTGTTTGAACTGCCAGCTCGGTCCCCACCACCATATCCAGATAAGAGCCAGGCAGGGCAGAAGAGCCAGTATCAGCGAGAATGTGGCTTTGAGTGGTGGCAAACGCGGCATTGCCGGTTTTTTGATATTTTTCAGAAGAAGAGAAAGCCAGTTCATGGGTTAACGCTCCTGTTTGCTGCCGTATCCTTTGGCGGGCAGTGAGTTGAGGCTTTTTCTGCCAGTCCTGCCAACAGGCTGGGTTCCCAATGGGTGAGTAACATGTGTTGTCCTGCCTGCAATAGATGTCGGTAATGTTGTTGCGCCAGTGCGGTCATTCCCGCTTTTTCAAACAATTGTGCCGTGAGCAGTTGACCGTAGAACTGATCTCGGGGTTCAGTCAGTTGTTGCTGATGTTGTTCTGCTGCGTTGAGTGCCGCTTCCAGTCCATGTTGTTGGAAACATTGCCAGATAGCTTCTTGATCCTGAGTGGAGCCGCCACTACTCGTAGTGGTTGTTGGGGGTTGCAGCCAGTTCAGGGTTGTGGCTGAAATAAATGGACTCATATCGGAAAAATATAGGGTCTGTAAAATCGGCAAGCGGTCAAGAAATGCTTTCAGTTCATCACGGATGGCGTTGGCAACTGCGGTATAACCTAGTTTCTCGGCGGCTTGAGCTGCGATAGCATGTCCGTCAAGCCAGTAAGGGGCGAGCGTCAGGCTCTGCTCTATCTGTTGCAGTAAAGACTTATCGGCAGCGGGCAGTTTCGTCAGATAATCCGCAGTACGGTCTGCTGAGATGGGCGCCAGTGGAGTTTTGCCTTCGCTGTTGGCTATCGGTGCGGTAGTCAGTGTGTACCAGATTGCATAACGGCGCAGCCGATAGCCCGTAGAGGAGTCAGGCTGGCGTTCGCATAGTAGATCGGCCACAGTCAGCAGTGTCTGTTTCCAGGCTTTTTCACTGGAGCTGTCTACCGCTATGTCCGGCGCTGGGGGAACGGCCGGTTGTGTTGTGTTTTCTGCTGGTTCCGTGGGGGCTGCTACCAGTTTGGGGGTCGGCTTGCGGGCATAGCGGGAACGTAACTGATCGATCTCTTTAGCCAGTGCCGGTTCGTCGGTATGCCAGCATTGCGCCAGATGAGCGAGTGCGCCTTGTGCTTCTTCCCGTTGAGTCTCATCCGCTTGTTCACAGAAGCTAGCCTGAGCAGAGTCAAAACGTTTAATAACCTGCTGCGCCAGACGGCGCTTAAGCAGGGGTTTTTGTGGCCAGGCAATCTGCCAGTAATGTTTGATGTAATCGGCTAGCAGTTCCATTGCCAGTATTAGCTCAGCGGGGTTGCCGCTGTGTTGTAGTGTCCGCAACAGGTGAACCATCAGCCTGAAATCTTTACTTTTTTCGCTGAATAGTTGCAGCGCCTGGCGCTGGATTTCTTCAATGTTGATCGTGGAATGGGCCAGTGATCCCAGCTTAATCATTTCACCATCAATATATTCCCAAGCCAGTTCGTTCTCATTCAGTTCCTTGCTGGTCAGTTCGTCTGATAGCGGTGTCAGCAGGAGTTCCTGCCAGTCAAATTGTTTCCTGATATCCATTGGGATCACCAACGACAGGCGGAGCGTAAGGGTTTTACCGCCTGTTCCAGTTGAGAAATGTTGAATGTCATCCGGTTTCCGTTGCTGGTTTTGATGGTCAGGGTGTCACCTGTCATCAGTCGTTTGAGTGTTTCAATGCCCGGTAGCCCACGGCTGGATTCCAGCAAGTAACCGTTTTCGCGCAAAAACCAGTCAGCACTGAATTGGGTTACGTCAGTCGAAATCATGACTGTGCCACTGTCTTGTGGCGTCGTCAGGGCGACTTGTATCCGGGTAATGCTATCGATACAACTCAGTACGAGTACCGGTCGTGGAGGTGGAACGCCGATCGCAGGTGTAGTGAGTATGACGCGGGTCGGTATTCCTTTGGATTGAGTCGTGATAAAACCCGTTGAGTGGTCAGTCCGTTTCATTTCCTGTTCCATGGCTTGTCGCCAAGCCGGGCCAGTTTTTTCTAACGGAATGACGACAGCACTATCCACTTTATCTAATAGACGGTCATAGCAATCCAGCCTGATCAGCGGTGAAGGTTCTGAACGGCATTGCAGCAAGGCCGGTAGCGAGGGCGCCGTTGTGGTTTCCTGAGCTGGCTGAATTTCAGGTGTGCCAGTCAGGGATGCGATTAATGAACTGACAAGTAAAAAGAAACTCATAATTTACACCTGTATTTCGCCAGCTTGTAGGTCAGTGTGCGTGGTGCAATGCCTAAGCTTTCTGCAATCCGTTTGGTGTTATCGCCATAGATGTGTTGGCGTTGGACCAATATTGCACATTCAAACTCTTCGAGTGCCTGTGGCAGGTTGTCGATTTTGCTGTAATCGTGAGAGATGTTGGCCGATGTTTTGTTTTCTGAGGTGGTGCTCAACGAAGCCAGTAGTTCATCAAGTTGTTTTTCTTTCTGGCGTTGAGCTTGAAAAACTTGACGAATTTGGCGTAGTTGTTCACGCAGTTGTTCCAACTCCTGTAATTTTTTCAGTCGGTGCTGCATGACATGGCAGTAGATGTAAAACATGTTGTTATCGTCAGCAAAACGATGAGCATCTTCGGCGAAAACAGCAATCACACCACATGCTTGTCCGTTGCAGTTGAACAGTGGGATGGCATGTAAGCCACAGCGGTAGGGCAACTCTTCTATAAAGGTGCGAAAGTTCTGATTGTCTATTCGTACCCCTTGATTGAGTGATTCCCATGTTATAGGTGTGCCTTTATACAGAATTTGTACCAGCGGGTGGTTGATATCGCCGATATTGACATCCAGTTGTAGGGCGCTTATCTGGTTTGGTGCTGGTAACCGATAACATTCCAGACGGTTTTCATTCATGTTAAGTAGGGAAACCAGCAAGGCATCAAAACGCTGGCGTTGGTGGTTCACCTGAAGAAAGTGATGAACCAGTTGCTCAATCGAGTCATTTTCCAGTAACGCTAATGCGCTTTTCAGCCGTTGTTTCATTGGAGTTCCTCAACCACCGCGTTGAATTCATGTTCATCAACGGTTAGCTGGATAGCCCGGATCTGTTTCCCTGAGGCCATTTTTTGCAGCAACAGCAGAGATAGCGGTGGTAACAACGCGCCGTCAATGATTGACTCCAGCATTCGTGCACCGTTTTCAGCACGAGTTGCTCGTTGCAGGATTTCTTCAATCACGTCATCACTGATGGTGACTTCAGCATTGAAACGTTGACGCAACAGGTTATCGAGGCGAGCCAGTTTGCCTTGAATGATAGTTTTCAGGGTGTCGTATCCCAGAGGCAGGTAAGGTACGACTTCCATTCGCGCCAATAATGCCGGTTTGAAGAATGCCGCCAGTTCAGGGTAGAGCAGGTCATTCATCTTTTCCGGTTTATCGGCATTATCAACGATAGTTTGATAGCCAAGGTTGGATGTCAGGAAGAAGACGATATTTTTACAGTCAATCACCCGGCCTTCACCGTCAGCCAGTTCTCCTTTGTCGAATGCTTGATAGAACAGGTTGAGTACGTCAGGATGCGCTTTTTCCACTTCATCAAGTAGGACGACGGAATACGGTTTCTGGCGAATGGCTTCGGTGAGTACGCCACCTTCCCCATATCCGACATAGCCCGGCGGTGAACCAATCAGGCGAGAAACCGTGTGTTTTTCCTGAAATTCGGACATGTTGATGGTAGTCAGGTACTGACGGCCACCGAACATTAATTCCGCAAGCTGTAAAACGGTTTCGGTTTTACCAACACCGCTTGGCCCCACTAGCAGGAAGGCCCCCAGTGGGCGACCAGGACGGCGCAGGTCTGCTCTGGCAGTTAATAGATGTTGATGCAGGCATTTGATAGCAAATTCCTGCCCTTTGATGCTTTGCCCCAGATGAATTGGCAGTTCAGTGACAATGGATAATTCACTCTGTGACAAACGGTTAAGGGGGACGCCAGTCCATTCGGCGATAACCGCCGCAATTTGGTTTTTATCCACATGAGGGGAAACCAGCGTTTGTTGTTGCTGTAACTGTTCCAACTGTTGATTAAGTTCAGACAGTTTTGTAACCAGTTCTTCCGTCACGATTTCCGCAGGTGCTTCATGCTCTTCGGTTTCATCGGGTGTTTCATTTGTTAACAGTTGACGGCGCAGTTCAATAACTTGTTGAACCAATTGCTGTTGTTGTTGCCAACTGGTTTCCAGTTCAGCCAGTTTTTCTGCCGTTTCCTGTTGTTGTTGTTGAAGCGCCTCTAGCCTGTCAGTATGTTGGTTCAGCCCCATGCGCTGTTCTCTCGTCAGCACATCCGATTCCATTTGCTGCTGGTGGCGCTGATTTTTTAGTGCGGAAATCTGACGCGGTGGTGAAGTCAGATTGATGGCAACGCGTGCACAGGCGGTATCTAATACGTCAATAGCTTTATCTGGTAACTGGCGACCGGAGAGGTAACGGTCACTTAATACGGCGGAGGCTTTCAGTGCTTCGTCATCGATCAATACGCCATGAGATTGTTCATAAATTGCCCGCAGGCCACGCATAATGATAATGGCTTCTTCCGCTGTGGGTTCCGCCACTTTGACTAGTTGAAAACGGCGAGAGAGAGCAGCATCTTTTTCAAAATATTTTTTGTATTCGCCCCAAGTGGTTGCGGCAATAGTTTTCAGTTCACCACGTGCCAGAGCGGGTTTCAGCAAGTTAGAGATATCCAGTCCGCCTTGTTGATTACCCGCACCAATTAGCGTATGAGCTTCATCGATAAATAGAATAATCGGTACAGATGACTGGCTGATTTCACTCATTATGCCTTTGAAACGTTTTTCAAATTCTCCTTTTACCGCCGCACCTGCCTGTAATGCACCCAGATCCAGTGTCATCAATTCACTGTTGCGCAATTTTTCTGGTACTTGATTGTCGATAATGCGCAGAGCCAGTCCTTCAATTAATGCGCTCTTCCCCACGCCCGCTTCACCCACCACAATGGGGTTATTTTTACGTCGGCGGCAAAGAATATCGATCATCAGGTCGATTTCCGCGTCACGGCACAGAACGGGATCGAGTTTTCCCTGACGAGCCTGTTCTGTCATATTTTGGGCAAAACGGGTGAGTAAGCTGTCACTATTGGCTGCGTTTTTGCCTTGTCCGTTTTTATCGTTTTCTACAACCGGTTGTTCCGCTGAACCTGCTGTCCACTGAGTAAAATTCTGGCGCAGTAATTCGCGGTTAATTCCCGATAGCAAACGGGAAGATTGTGGTGTCAGGTAGCGTAATGGGCTGAACAATAGTGTCATCAGCATGACACCGCTGCGTAATTCCTGATGCTGCATCTCGGTTGATGCTAACAGCCAGCTATCCTGTAGCCATTCCACCAACATGGGTGAGAAGCTGGGGTAGGCTTGTACCATTGCCTGATGGTGAGGGACCATCTGATCAAGCTGTTCTTTTAGCAAGTCACTGTCCACTTCGGCTTGGCTGAAGATCGCTCTGACATCACTGAGAGGCGTGTTGATCATCTGCAACAGTAGCTGAGAGACCGTGATCTCAGGTTGCTGCTGACTGACACACTGCGCTGCCGCCGTTTCCAGCGCATGCCGGGTCATCGGATTTAAGCGGTTAACTAATGTGGGTAGATCAATCTGAATCATCGGTTATTTCCTAACTCAGTAAGTTATTTAGCTGTTGTAATATGTTCTGGGTTTGGTTGTGCAGCCGGATAGCATAAAAGCCATAGACCACGGCGAGCAGACCAATACCGCTCCATAAGAGGTGTTTGATAGTTAGACGCTTACCCAAACGGTAGCGGCTGTCACGTTCGTTGGCATTACTGTGCAGAATGGTTGGTGGTGCTTCGCCTCGCAGCGAGTGTAACTGTTGATGTAACCGGCGGAATAAACGTTCAAAATCATCACCTTTCTGCGAACTCACTTTGTAGCGACCACGGTAGCCGAGGCAGAAGCAGAGATAGATAAATTCCAGTAGATGCTGATAGCGTTGAAGTTCACCCATCAAACGCTCCAGTAGCACAAAGACTTTTTCACCACCCCAGGTTTCATTGTGGAATTGCACCAATAGAGATTGTTGCAGCCAGCCGTTTTGACTATTCCAGCCATGACCCAGTGCGGTTTCATCAATGAAAGTACACAGCATGTAGCGGAAAGAGACAATTGCGCCCGGTTCATAACCTTTGGTTTGTAAAAATTGTTCGATTGCCTGGATATCGGTGACGACCTGCTGATAAAGCTGATCCGGTAGCGCCTCATCACCCATGTCTTTTAAACGCATGACCATGCCGAGCAACGGTGTTGCGGCATCAATCATCGGGTTTAGGCTTTCTCCGCGCAACGGTAACTGATACTGACGGTGCAAAGTCGTATCAGTTTCTGCTTGCATCAAAATGGCGTTGTCGTTAATGGCTTCGTTCTTCATTAGTCACTCCCATTTCTGACTGCCCAGAATTGCAGGTCTAATCCGGGGAAATCTCCTGAAACATGGAAGGCAATGGAGGTACCTTTGAGAATGTCTTGCCATGCTGCACCTTGCTGATCAAAACGGAAATAGGTGTAGCCGGCGTGATAAGGCAACTGACGAGGAGCGGCAGGAAGCGGAATCAGTCCTACGCCAGGCAACTGAACGCTGACCATTTCGCGGATTCTTTCCTGAGACGCGATTTTGGTCTGCTTAACAAACTGACGGAGTAATTGTTCCTGTGGAACTTCGGCGCGGATGGCCAGAATGAAATCCGCTTTGGTCAATACATCGCGATCATGGATATTTGCCACCCGAATGCCATTTGACTGAGTTTGTAGTTTAATCGGGATCGCTCGTGGGGTCAGGACAACACCCATTGCTTCGCGGATGGAATGCATGACTTGATGGAATGTATCAGTCAGGCTGTCGTGATTATATTCCGGTATATCGCCCACTTGACGGGATGCATGAGTGAAGGTTCTCAGTTCACCGCAGGTTTGGATCAGCTGGGTGAAAAAGTGTTCGGGATGCAGAATGGTTTGTCTGGCGTAGTGGGTAAACCACGGCTGAATCCGGTTAACTAGCTGGAGCATCATAAATTCCGCAACATCCGCTACTCCTTGCTGACCGGGAGAACCAATCCGGTTAGAGAGTGATCTGGCTCGTTCTATCAGTGCCCTATCTACTTCATCCATATAATTTTTGAGTTTGTTGGAGACATTAATAGATGTACAAGTTGGCACGAAATCTTCATTTAATATGATGGTTCCCGTTGGAAGCTTCTCTATTATCTGGCATAGCGGGAGTACGGTAAAAGCGCTGAGATCTTCTGAACCCTGTTTCAAAACCGGTGTTAGTTGTGCCAGTATGACCTGACTGACATCTCCACCCTCCGTGTGCAGATCACGGATATCATTCACATGTTCGCGGTAGCGCATAGCACCGGCGCTATTGGATTCTGGATGGGAGATTTCATTGAGGGTATCGTTGGTTATTGGCAGTGCCAGATAGATATCTTTGCTGTTGTTCTCGTGAAGATCTATGACATCAAGGGGCTGAGGAGTGACATCCTGATACGGAACGGAGAACACGGTACCATCTGGCATGATACCACTGGCTTCGATGATACCGATGCGTCCCAACGCGAGGAGATCTTTGTCAATAATCAGAGAACTGAAGCCGTAACCATAACTGGTGAGGGACGTCAGGCGGCTGTGTGCCAGATAGTCATTATGTTTTTGTTGTTGTTGAAAGTGTTGTGGCTTGATGAATAATCCTTCGCGCCAAATCACCCGATTTTTGCCTGGCATAGTTATTGCTCCTCTTTTCTAAGTTCAACTTCGTTCGCTCTGATGTGCACGAGAATGTGGTATTGCTGTCCCGTGTCTTTCACACGGATAACTTTTTTCCATTCGGATTGATTGATATCGGCATAGCGAACGATAACGCCAATGTAACGGCTCTTTTTTTCCAGCGGGATGACGGGTAGTGGTTTGTATTGCCCCGGCAATAAGGTGTAATCCTGATGGTCGATGTAATTTTTCCCCAACGCTTTATCCAGTTCGTCACTTTTAAGCTGGTCATAATCCGCAGCAAGCAAACGAGAATCTTCACTGAGATAAATCAGGTGTATTTCAACCGGAGTGGCTTCTCCATTTTTATTGGGGTTGATATCAGGCTCTGCTAGCAAAGTGATCGCTGCGGTGGAAGGTAAATCCGCAGGTTGACCGACAGGCGTTGATGGGTCCCAGACAACCTGTCCGACTTTCTTCGTTGCCTGCCATGTACTGCTGCAACCGCTTAACATCAGCGCTGCCAGCAATACAAGCCATATGCCGGACCATGAGGTATTACCACCGGAGCGCTT
The DNA here is from genome assembly GCF_001280945.1 of Photorhabdus heterorhabditis. Taxonomy (NCBI): domain Bacteria; kingdom Pseudomonadati; phylum Pseudomonadota; class Gammaproteobacteria; order Enterobacterales; family Morganellaceae; genus Photorhabdus; species Photorhabdus heterorhabditis. The sequence continues at coordinate 23,788 of NZ_LJCS01000022.1, forward strand.
CATTACTGGGTATCCTCTAAACCTTGGCGTAGAGCGCGGTCATAAGCTTGTTCATAAACTTCACCAAACAGCTTTTCGAATCCCTGTTGACGGCTGGAAGCCAATTCGCGGTAGTAACTGGAGTACATTTCCCATGCCCAGGCGGCATCTTTTTCTTGGGTCTCATTACTGCGACGGTATTGGGCAAAACGGCTCAGTAGGTGTTCTGGTGAGAAAGCATCCAGCATCGTGTTCAATGCGGCAGTGATCGCAATCCGGTTAGCCTGATAGTGCAATTGCAGGTTATGTAGGCTTTCAGCGACGGCTGATGGTGCAGAAAGATGTACCGGGCTTTTCTGATCAGCGAACATCACTTGCATGGTGGTGTTGTAATCCATATTTAGCCGTAGCGGGTTATCTTCGATGGGACGCAGTTGTTTATCACGCAGACCATGCTGGGCATGCTGTAGTGCCAGTAAACCTTCAATTGCCGCTTTCATGGTTTTACCCATTTCTTCCAGAAAGTCGTTGGCCTGCTGGCTGTTATGCAAAGGTAATTGTGTGTTCAATCCTCGCATCAGCGGTGTGATAGCAATATGCTGTTGCTCCATGTCCTGATATTGTTCACTTGAAGGTGAAGAGATACTCGGTAAATCAACAAAATCCCGATCCATAGCATTGCCTCTGTTATCTGAGAGGGGAGAGAAAAATAATGGTGCGCGGTAACGGCCTTGTTGCAGGCTTTGGTCTACTTCGTTACTTATTGGTGTCTGACTCAGTGTGGTCAGATTTTCACTATCGAGAACCTTAAGTGGGTCGTGGTTTAAATCGTGGTTTATCGTTGGTGCCAGAGAATGATGTTCTGTAAAAGCGTTATCCTGGACGGGAGTTTTTTCCATCATAGCGTCCAATGGATTGCTATAGCTGGAGACCAGTGATTCTGGTGACACCATCATTGGATCAATCCGATCTGCGTCGGAAAAACTGATATGGCTTTTAATCACCAGCTTACCGACGGTAATTTCATCCGCTTGTTGCAGTCGGATTAGGCCGGCATTGGCGGTTAGAGGTGATTTATTCACAAACAGAGGGCCGGCGATCATTTGCAGGCAGAATGCGCCATCACGCCACTGAATAGTAAATTGTGACGGATTGATATTGCCCTGCTGATCCTGAACTGACCACAGGTGGCTTTCGCTGCTACCGACAGTGCCGCCTTGAATGGAGAACAAGCAACTGGCAGATTTACCGCTTTCCAGTTGATCGCTGTTGAGCACTCGTAATGAAAGGGTTGGTTGTTGTTTTTCCATAATTCTTTATCTGCCAACTGAAATTGTGATAAAGGGTTTCTTTTCCGGTTTGCCGAGAAAACTGGTCCACCCCAGGTTATTGTTTTGCTTCGTGCCAAGTACCATGCCGTCAGCTTGGTTTTCGGCCAGTCCAAGGCGTAGATCCCAGGCCAATTGATCGCGTAGGACAAAACAGATAAACATCACCAGTGGTAGAAAATTCTTGCCATCCGGGAGAAATGATAGAAAGTGTTCATGAGAGAGGTTATTGATGCATAACAGGAATTTACCGTTGCAACCCTTCACCCATGAACCGAGACAAAAGTTTCCCCCCAGCACTGACTGTTGAATTTTTTTCTGACCATTTATTTTCAGTATTCCACCCAAGCGGTTTTGTTGTGATGGAACGATAGCGACTTTCCTGATTTGCCAGCTATGTACCGTGACATCCGATAGATCAAAGCAGTGTGAGACTAGGCTGGATATCACTTCCGGCGATCGACCAGGGCTAGCTAACAGACCGGCATAGGCTAACATTTTGCTGTGATTAATCTGCAAGTGAGCGCGGTTCACATCACTGCCAAGCCCTACCAGCGCAAACATACGTTGAGAAAAATCATCCAGTCCGTTCTTGTCAAAACAGATGTAATAGCGATATTTCCGCCAGATTTGATGCAGAATGACGATTGAACGGTGGTTGAAAATATTCAAAAAGTCAGTCAGTCGGTTTTCGTCCTGAGCTTCTTCCCATGCCAACGAATCAAGGTAGTAGCCAGGCATAGGAGACTGGCTGCCGTGTAATCCAAGAAAGGAGACTTTCACCTGAAAACGGCCTTGCTCGGTACGGTTCACAGAGACAACGTCTCTGGTTGGAAAAGCCAGACTTGCACTGGACTTGAAACGAATTGATTCTCGGTCAGGGCGATTGGTTTGACCTGTTTTTTCCCACGCTACCGCCAATTGGTTAAGTAACTCAACCAATTGGTAAAAGTTATATTTTGATAAATCTGGTGCCAGATTATCGGATGAGTTTTTATCCATTACATCAACGCGTGTTGACCTATCTGTTCCGGCCATTGATAGCATTCCTGATTATCTAAATTGATCACCTTCAATATGTGGAAGGAGTTGATGCTGGCATATAATGCAAAGAAGCGTGACAGTATGGTACTGAATAGATAGAGCTCACCTTCAGAGCTGAAAGCTTGTTGCCGGATATACAATGTTGATTCTAGTCCACGCACTGGAAGCCCTTTTAACAGGCGGTCTATTGGTTGAGTTTCAATCCGTTCAATCGCGTCTAGCCGTTTTTGTGATGACCGTGATGATTGTCGATTATGTCTGCTGGGGAGATCATAGGTCCTTAGTACCTGCTTTAGTGCATCTTTATCCAGCAATGTCATATAATTCAGCGACATATTGGAAAGAAGGGACCAGTGAAACTTGCCGCTCATTAATGGATAAAGTGGAACTGATGGCCGGGTTATGTTGCGGAATGTTGCAAATGATGGACTGCCCAGTGACGGGAAATTAATGTCACCCACCCGTAGTTGCAGTGGCAACTCACGGTTGGTACAGGTCAGTCTGACAGAGACATTTTCATTATTTAACAGAAGCTGGGACTCATCGCCACGGACAAAAGAGATATAGTGTTCAAGCCCTTTGCGGAAAGGGGATTCTTTGAGCCTGATACGGAAATAACGGGTATTGAGTTCACTTTCATGTTCGATTTGATGATGAAAACTTTCAAAGGGTACATAACTCCGTTCACTACCTTTGGTGCGGTTGGGTGTGCCATCGGCATTGAGTAGCCAACTTTCCACTTTATCAACGGAGAAAATATCGTAACGATCAGGATGACTATAGCTAGCCCTCAATGGGTATTCAGCTTGGCTGTTATCTAATCGAATCGCTTCGCTATCCATTGGGAACAGGTTGATTGCGGGAACACAATGCAGTCGAAAAGTATCTTGGCGGATTTTAATTTCTGGCGGGAGTGCCTCCGAGAAATAGAGATTCAGCGTGAAATCGCTGGCTTTAAGATCTGCGGGTAATTTAGGGAAACCGGTGACATCAAAAAACAGGAAACCTTCAGAAAAGCAGAAATACTCCTGCAAGATGCGATAACCCATGTAGGCGTTTTTGGGGTAAGGCAGCAGGGCATCTTCCCGATTAAAACCAACTGGAACGAAATCAAAATCTGGCAATGGAATGGTGATATCGCCTACGACGAGCTTTGCGTCTTCAAGGTAGTAACTGAGCCAGAAATAGAGTTGTGTACTGCTGTAGTTATCACCGCTCAGATAAAAACGTAACTTATCAAGTTGTAATTCCTGTAAGTTGAGTGCTGTCTTTGAGGTAAAATTCAAACCGATGACACCTTGTTCATTACTGTTATTGACAGAAATGTCTTGGATTGACACCGGGAACAGCCAGACATCACGGCATAAAGTAAAAGTACAGCGGTTGTCTATCTCTGTTTTTTTCGGATCGGTGTTATTTGAGTAAATATCATCGTCATCATCTGCCAGCGGATGGCTCTTGATTTGAACTCCGCGTTTAACTTGTGTGGCTTTTGTGACGACACTTTCATCGGGTGTGTACTGGATAATTGTCATGCTGGGTGTTGGCCGTAGATAATTTGGCCATAGCATGTGCAGTAATCCGTGGGTCAGCTCAGGGAACTGATCATCAATTTTTGCTCGTAAGTTACCGGCAAGAAATGCAAATCCTTCCAGCAGGCGCTCAACATCCGGGTCAGAGCCTTGTTCAGACAAAAATGAAGCGAGATGAGGATGTTCAACTGCGGCTTCCCGCCCCAGTTGCCTTAGGTAATCCAATTCTTCTCTGAAGTATTTTTCAAGTGACATTTTATTGAGTCCGCTCCAGGCAATAGCGCCGGTTGTTATCCAATTGAATGTTAAATTCAACGACGTCATGAATATCATCCAGGGATACCTGGGCACTGATGTGAAAACTCAACAGCAATGGGTCACTGTCATCATGGATTGCGCTGACAGAAACTGACGATATTCTTGGTTCATAATTTATGATGCAGTGCTCTATTGCCTGCTCAATACTCTGTTTAAAGTCAGTTGCAGTGGTTGTGGCATCATTGAGATCAATAACGCCGAGATCAACCGCACTCTGACAAGCACCCGGATGGGTATTGAGAACATTATTCAGGTGCCGTCTTATGGAGTTGAGCAGCTCACGCATTCTTGACTGACGGGAAGAACCGGAGTTCTTCCCCTGAATACGCTCAAACAAGCTGGCAGAGCCCTCTCTATTCCAACTGTACAGCGCAGCCATGACTGATTATTCCTTATCCAAACGTCCTACCAGTGACAATTCAAAGCTAGCACCCATGTATTTGAAATGAGGGCGAACTTGCATTGCCACCTGATACCAACCTGGATCTCCTTCTACATCCAAAACCTGAATTTGGGCAGAACGTAGAGGACGACGGCTACGGACATCTGTTGGTGGGTTTTCTTGATCGGCGATGTACTGTTTCAGCCATGTATTTAGTTCACGTTCCAGATCCTGACGCTCCTTCCAGGAACCAATTTGCTCGCGCTGCAATACTTTGATGTAGTGTGCAAGGCGGTTGATAATGAACATATATGGTAGTTGAGTACCCAATTTGTAGTTGGTTTCAGCCATTTTCCCTTCGCGGGTATTAGGGAACACTTTTGGCTTCTGAACTGAGTTGGCAGAGAAGAAGGCCGCATTGTCACTACCCTTACGCATCGTCAGGGTGATAAAACCTTCTTCCGCCAATTCGAATTCACGGCGATCAGTAATTAAAACTTCTGTTGGGATCTTGGCCTGGATTTGCCCCATTGCTTCGAACAGGTGAACCGGTAGATCGCTGACAGTACCACCGCTTTGTGGGCCGATAATGTTTGGACACCAGCGATATTTGGCGAAGCTGTCAGTCAGGCAGGTTGCCAGTAGATAAGCGGTATTGCCCCACAGGAAATGCTCGTGATCTTTGCTGACATCTTCTTGGTAGTTAAAGTTTTTAATTGGGTTTTCGATTGTTGAATATGGCAGACGTAACAGGAAGCGCGGTGTTGTCAGACCGAGATAACGTGAATCTTCAGATTCGCGCAGTGCACGCCATTTGGTGTGTGCTGGGCCTTCGAAAACGGATTTCAGATCTTTGATCGCGGGTAGTTCTGTAAAGCTGCTGATGCCAAAGAAATCAGGTGCAACGGAAGAGAGGAATGGCGCGTGAGCCATTGCGCCAACCGCACTGACGTATTGCATTAGTTTGATATCAGGTGAACTATTACCAAAGGCGTAGTTACCGATGACTGCGGCAACTGGCTCACCACCAAACTGACCATAACCTGTTGAGTAAACATGTTTATATAAGCCTGATTGGATGATTTCTGGAGAGAACTCAAAATCTTCCAGTAATTCTTCTTTGGTGGCATGGATGATATTGATCTTAATGTTTTCACGGAAATCCGTACGATCAACCAATAACTTCAGTGAACGCCATGATGATTCCAGCTCTTGGAATTCTTTGGCGTGCATGATTTCATCTACCTGAGTGCTGAGCGTTTTATCAAGCTCCACAATCATTCTGTCAACGACAAGCTTGTTGATAGGTTCTTCGTTAGTGCCTGTATCCAAAATGCTGCTGATAAAAGCGGCAACACCTTGTTTTGCAATATGGTAGCCGTCATTTTCTGGCGTCATTCTTGCTTGAGACATGATTTCGTCAAGCAAAGAGGTGGCGGCCCCTGGGGCTAATGTTGTACTGCTCTCTTCATGCAAGGACATGTTAAAAACTCCTTTTTAGCCAATTACTTTTGGTTGACGATTTCAAGTTCTTTTAGAAGTTGTTCCCGAACCTTTTCATCACCCAGTAATTCCTGTAAACGGGTGCGGAATGCCGGAATATTGCCCAGTGGCCCTTTTAAGGCGACGAGAGCTTCACGCAGTTCTAAAAGCTTATTTAATTCAGGAACTTTCTTCGCCACGTTATCGGGTGAGAAATCATTCAATGATTTTATTTCTAAGTTAACTGGCAGGTCATCCCCACTATTATCATTGAGACGGTTAGGGACACTGAATGTTAAGTTGATATTTGCTTCATTCATCACGGCATTAAAGTTATTTTTGTGTACAGAAACAGCTTGCCGCTCTTCAATTGGCGTGTCTTCTTTTGTTCCTTTCAGATCACCGACAATAAGTAGATTAAGTGGTAATTCAATTTCGGCGACTTGATCGCCAGTATTCGGAACATACTTGATATTAATCCTTTCCTTTGGCGCTACACTACCTGGGCTATTTTTACTCATATTAAAATCCTTCGGGTAATACAATTAGGCAATTAGGAATTGTTTGATAACAATATTGATGAGAGAGTTGCCCCTGATACCTACCTATATGTGGCAGAGAACATAAAATTCCCCCCGGATAAAATAACGGGGGATTCACTGCATTGAATTGGATAGTAAGTCGACTTTTATTAGCATATAGATAAAGACGAATTCAGAATATTCTTACTCATCGAGCAATAGCATCAATATAGACCGCTCTGCAAAGCAGAGTTTCGCATTTTGTTTTTTTATTGTAAAGCTAAAACATATGTAGATATACCTCTTTATTCAGACCTTTGATAATTTTATTAGATTTGGCAATAATTTACGATTTGGTGTTTTTTTTGATCATTTATAAATCCCACTATATAGGTAAGGGACGTATCTATTTCTTTGTATTTATGGGAATTTAATGATTTTTTGTTTCATTGTGTAACAAAGTGTTTCTAAGTGTATTTTCATTTACATTTTGGAGTTAATTTCGCATTGTAAATATTATCTCCGTTATTAACTGAGTGATAAAGTTGAATTTTTTGATCTACTTATCATTTTCTAATTGACCAAAAAATATTTTTGGTTTTATTTGTTAAAATCATTGTATTTCATATAGATATGTGAATTTTCTGCCGAGTGCAATTATTTCTTTTAGTTAATTGTTCTTAATGTTTTGTTTTTTTAAATTTTTATGTTGTATTGGTGTTGATTTTAATATTTTTATTTGATTGTGACAGGTGCACTATTTTGCAATTTAGATTTTATTTTGAAATGAGCTGATTGGTATTTATTATTCATTTCAGTGTTCAATGTATTTGTAAGTGATTTTTTCCAAGATGAAATAATCACTACTGAAAGTAATATGAACACTACGTTAATTTTGACACAATCTCTTAAAGGATATTTTCATGCCAACTCCATGTTATATTTCCATCGATGGAAAAACCCAGGGTAATATTACAGCTGGTTCATTCACTGCTGAATCAGTGGGTAATATTTTCGTTCAGGGGCACGAGGATGAAATGCTGGTTCAGGAATTTGATCACGTAGTTACTGTACCTACTGACCCTCAATCTGGTCAGCCTTCAGGTCAGCGTGCTCATAAACCATTCCGCTTTACCGTTGCATTAAATAAATCTGTTCCATTGCTTTATAATGCATTGGCTTCTGGTGAAATGCTGACAAAAGTGGAATTGAAATGGTATCGCACTTCTGTTGAAGGTAAACAAGAGCATTTCTTTACGACTCAGTTGGAAGATGCCACTATTATCGACATTGATTGCAAAATGCCACATTGTCAGGACCCAACAAAATCTGAATTTACTCAATTAGTTCGTGTTTCTCTGTCTTATCGTAAGATTACTTGGGAACATACAACTGCGGGTACTTCTGGTGCAGATGACTGGCGCGCACCTATTGTTGCCTGATAGGTAATATAATTATTCAGCCGATGGAGTGTTTCTCCATTGGCTGAAAATCTTAATTTTTATTTATTGAAATTGAAGATTGTTAATAACCTTCTTCAATTTTTTTTCAGTTTATTTCTTTCTTTTCTTCTTTTTATTTTCTACTTTCTTTACATGTTTATTTAACGGGATTATTTAATGGAATTATTTAACTGTTTCGTTAATATTTAGTCATATTTTCTTTTCTCAACTGCTTTTTTGTTCTTTTTTAGCTATTTTTCTTGGTCATTAGTAGGTGCCAACGTTTTTCGGTGTTTGTTTCAGATTGACAACTTGCCGAGCATCATTCATAGAAATTTTCATATTTCAGTTGTTACTCAATACTTGTGTTTGATTGCACAACCTTTGGTTATTTATTTTTCATAAGAATTACTTATGATTGTCGGTTGGAATGTAGGTAATATCATTTTTTTGGATGTCATATTTTTTCCGGGTTAAACTTTTAACTTATCCTAAATTATAACTAATCTGACAGGTTTTTGTTTTCGGGGGTTCAGATTCAGAGTTCTGCCATTTTTGTGGTTAATAGGGCTATAATGACGCCTTACCATCTGTCTCATCTACTGAGATGGGTTTTTAATTGTCAGATACTCCATCTGACAAGCAATCTCTATCTCTGCTCTGGGGTCTTAAACCTAATGCTAAGTTATCGTCACAGTTTTCATGCCGGTAATCATGCCGATGTGCTGAAACATACTGTACAAAGCCTGATCATTGAATCGCTTAAAGAAAAGGAAAAACCTTTTCTCTATCTGGATACACATGCTGGTGCAGGTCGCTATCAACTCAGCGGTGAATATGCTGAACGTACCGGTGAGTATCTGGAAGGGGTTGCTCGCGTCTGGCAGCGTGAAGATTTACCGCAGGAATTGAAAGTTTATATGAGTGCAGTAGCTGCGCTGAATCCGAGTGGCAATTTACGTTACTATCCGGGATCGCCTTTCATTGCCCAACATTTGTTACGGCAGAATGATAAGCTCAATCTGACTGAATTACATCCGAGTGACTTTCCTTTATTACGTAATGAATTCTCCCGTGATAACCGTTCCAGGGTTGTGCGTGAAGATGGTTATCAGCAATTAAAATCACAATTGCCCCCACAGAACCGCCGCGGATTTATTCTTATTGATCCATCTTATGAACTGAAATCTGATTACCAGATGGTTGTTAGGGGAATTCAGGAAGGTTATAAGCGTTTTGCAACGGGTGTTTATGCGTTGTGGTATCCGGTGGTATTACGCCAGCAGATTAAACGCTTGGTTAAAGATCTAGAAGCAACGGGCATTCGCCGTATTCTACAAATTGAGTTGGCTGTTCGTCCTGATAGCGATCAGCGGGGGATGACTGCTTCTGGCATGATCGTGATTAATCCCCCTTGGAAATTGGAACAGCAGATGAAATCGGTGTTGCCGTGGTTACATCAGGTGCTGGTTCCTGAAGGGACCGGTCACACTATGGTTAAATGGATTGCACCAGAATAGCTTTTAACAATGGCAGAAAGAGCCAGAACCATCACGACTACTTGATATTTTTTGCCATAATAGGCTTTCGGGTATTAACCCCCCTAAACTGATTAGATGGAAACGATCCAGATGAGCAAACATTACGACTATATAGCGATTGGTGGTGGCAGCGGTGGCATTGCATCAATTAACCGTGCGGCTATGTACGGACAAAAATGTGCCCTGATTGAAGCTAAGGCATTAGGTGGAACTTGCGTCAATGTGGGGTGTGTACCAAAGAAAGTGATGTGGCATGCAGCACAAATTGCTGAGTCTATTCACCAGTACGGGCCAGATTACGGCTTTGATACCACAGTTAACCACTTTAACTGGAAGACACTGATTGCCAGTCGTACTGCTTATATTGATCGTATTCACCAGTCTTATGAACGTGGTTTGGGTAACAATAAAGTTGATGTGATCCAAGGTTTCGCTCGTTTTGTTGATGCACATACTGTTGAAGTGAATGGTGAAGAAATCACCGCAGATCATATTTTGATTGCGACGGGGGGTCGTCCTATACGCCCTGATGTACCAGGTGTGGAATATGGTATTGATTCTGATGGCTTCTTTGAACTGACAGAGATGCCAAAACGGGTAGCGGTTGTTGGTGCGGGTTATATTGCGGTGGAAATTGCCGGCGTATTGTATGCACTTGGTAGTGAAACTCATCTGTTTGTGCGTCAACATGCGCCATTGCGCTCTTTTGACCCGATGGTTGTTGAAACACTATTGGAAATTATTAATACAGAAGGGCCTACTTTACATACTGAATCTGTGCCAAAAGCAGTGATTAAAAATGCAGATGGTAGTCTGACTTTGCAACTGCAAAATGGCAAAGAGCAGACAGTTGATACCCTGATCTGGGCTATTGGTCGTGAACCGGCAACAGATAATCTGAATCTGTCAGTAACGGGTATTGAATTGAATGGAAAAGGCTATATTAAGGTTGATAAATATCAGAATACCAATGTGAAAGGCATTTATGCTGTAGGTGACAATACGGGAGCGGTGGAGCTAACGCCTGTTGCAGTGGCCGCCGGTCGTCGCTTGTCTGAACGCTTGTTTAATAATAAGCCGGAAGAGCATTTGGATTACACTAATATTCCAACCGTCGTATTCAGTCATCCACCGATTGGGACTGTGGGGTTAACTGAGCCGCAGGCGAAAGAGCAATTTGGCGAAGATCAGGTGAAAACATATCAATCTTCTTTCACTGCGATGTATACCGCTGTCACTCAACATCGCCAACCATGCCGGATGAAACTAGTGTGTGTCGGACCGGAAGAGAAGATTGTTGGCATTCACGGTATCGGTTTTGGGATGGATGAAATGTTGCAAGGTTTTGCTGTTGCATTGAAGATGGGGGCAACTAAGAAAGACTTTGACAACACTGTGGCAATTCATCCAACTGCGGCGGAAGAGTTTGTCACGATGCGATGATGTTGCCGAAAACTTACCTTTAATCCTTTTCTTCCTCTGGAAAATATTTTCAAAGGCCGGGTTATCCGGTCTTTAGATTATCAATCTCTCCTAAGGATAAGAGTGGAGGCTGCTTTTTTGCTTAATATTTCTTCAACATAAAAGAAAATATGCTACCATTCATCTATGAAGAGAAAAAATACACCAACGCCACATGATGCTGTTTTTAAAAAATTTTTAAGTCATGTGGATACTGCCAGGGACTTTCTGGAGATACACTTGCCGGTAGGATTACGGGCAGTTTGTGATCTTGGTACACTCCGGTTGGAACCAGAGTCGTTTATTGAGGATGATCTACGTGCGCATTATTCCGATATCCTATATTCGCTGAAAACGGCGCAGGGTGACGGTTATGTGTACTGCGTGATCGAACACCAGAGTTCTCCAGACAAGATGATGGCATTCCGGCTGATGCGCTATAGTATTTCAGCAATGCAGCGACATCTGGAACGGGGACATGAAAAATTACCATTGGTTATCCCGATATTATTCTATCATGGGAAAAAACGTCCGTATCCGTGGAGTACCAACTGGTTCGATTGCTTCAATGATCCGGTATTGGCGAAGGAAGTCTATTCCACAATGTTTCCCTTGGTGGATGTGACGGTGATCCCGGACGATGAAATCTTGACGCACAAACGGATTGCGTTGTTAGAGATGGTACAAAAGCATATCCGACAGCGTGATATGGCAGAGCGGTTGCAAGAGCTGGTTGTGCTGCTAGCGTATGACTACTATACCGATGAGCAGTTGAAAAGCGTGTTAAACTACTTGTTACAGGCGGGAGATACCGCCGACCCAGAGGGGTTTATCCGGCGACTGGCAGAACAGTCCCCGAAGTATGAGGAGGTGCTGATGACAATAGCGCAAAAACTGGAGCAGAAAGGACGTCAAGAAGGGCGTCAAGAAGGGCGTCAAGAAGGACGTCAAGAGGCGACTCTAAAAATCGCTCATGCATTGCTGGGCAGCGGAGTCGATCGTGAAACAGTGATGAAAACCACTGGTCTGAGCGAGAATGAGCTTGAGCAAATACGCCACTAATTTCGTGCTAGAGAGTCTCCATTGGTGTAGAGATGCATGCGTAAATGCATGCAATGCATAGAAATGGTACGTTATTTGGGTAAGTTCATGACCATAATTGTTCTGTCATTCGGCCCTTAAATAAAATTGAAGATTTGTTTGTTGTCACTATCGACACGGATAATCAGCTAAAAAGCGTATATAACTACCTGTTATAGGTGGGAGATATCGCCTATCCAGAGGGTTTTATCCGGCGACTGGCATAGTCGTCCCCGGAGTATGAGGAGGTACTGATGACAATAGCACAGAAACTGGAGCAGAAAGGGTTCCGAGAAGGATTTCAAGAAGGATGCCAAGAGGCGACTCTAAAAATCGCGCATGCATTACTGAGTAGCGGAGTCGATCGTGAAACAGTGATGAAAACCACTGGCCTGAGCCAAAACGAGCTTGAACAAATACACCGCTAATTCTCACTGAAAGTCTTTATCAAAAGGTGTTGTGTATAAATGCGCATGGCATAGATCTAAGGGCTTGTTTGGCCAACTACGGTCGACATTAGAATGGACGGTTTTATCAACTCCTGTTACAAGCCGATGAAAATAATAATATGTTTGCTAGATTGTGCCAAAAGCAGTATTTGGCGAATTTCCACAAGACTCTGTTACAAACTCCATCCTCTGTATTTTTTTCTGTGAAACCAGAATTAACGCTTCCTTATCCATATGGCTCATCGAGCTTTCCGTTGTTACACCGCAATTTTGTAAGAATGGGTTGTGATACTGTTGGAAACTTGTCTATATATATGTTTTAAGTTCTGGGAAATATCCTTTCAAAACTCACAATTGCCTGGCATTTTTTGAGGCAATTTTTTTAAGTAAGGAATTGAATGTGGAAAAACTTCAACATCAAAGCCGCAGGGATTTTCTTGGTCAAACAGGTAAACTTACCACCGCTTGTGCGGTTATCTCTCTAACAGGAGGGATAGCGCAGGCGATGCCGCCAGCCGTTTTATCTAGCACATCACAGGTGCAGACTACCCTTACTGATTGCTATTACTATTTGAGTGATGTGCTGTTGGAGGAGGGATTTGAGTATGAGGGCGATACTGTGATTGGCACTCGTACTGCGCTTTATACGTTGGAAATTAAAGATGGTCGGATAGCTGCTATTCATGCTGCGGGTACGCTGTTTAACATGAACCTGCCGTGCTATCAGGCACAAGGGAAGTTGCTGTTGCCCGCCTTTCGCGATATGCACATTCATTTGGATAAGACTTTCTACGGTGGCCCGTGGCAGGCACCGCGACTGAACCAGGGTAAAACTATTATGGATATGATTACCCTGGAACAAACGTTGCTCCCCAAACTGCTACCCACTTCGCAGCAACGGGCAGAGGGCCTAATTGCTCTACTGCAATCTAAGGGTAGCACAGTGGCGCGCAGCCATTGCAATATCGATCCAGTTAGTGGTTTGAAAAGTCTAGAACATTTGCAGTATGCGTTGGAGAACCATCGTGATGATTTCACTTGTGAGATCGTTGCTTTCCCGCAGCATGGTCTGTTGCATTCCAGAGTAGAAGAGTTAATGCGCGAGGCGATGCAAATGGGTGTGCAATACGTTGGTGGATTGGACCCGACTAATGTGGATGCAGCGATGGAGAAATCACTGGATACCATGTTCCAGATCGCATTGGACAATAATGCTGGTGTAGATATTCATTTGCATGAGATCAGCCCGGCAGGTGTTGCTGCCATTAATTACATGATTGATATAGTGGAAAAGACACCAAGTTTGCGTGGCAAGGTGACAATTAGTCATGCCTTCGCGTTGACTACTCTAGACGAAAGTCAGCTGATAGAAACTGCTGCTCGTTTGGCAGAGCAGCAAATCACTATTGCCTCTACAGTGCCGATCGGCAGCTTGATGATGCCATTGCCGCAACTCAGATCCAAAGGGGTATTTATTATGACCGGTACTGACAGTGTGATCGATCACTGGTCGCCATTCGGCACTGGTGACATGTTAGAAAAGGCTAATCTATACGCGCAGTTGTACCATGGTTCTGATGAATATCATCTTTCTCGTGCTATGGCTATTGCTACTGGTGGTGTGCTACCGCTTAACGATCGAGGCCAGCGTGTTTGGCCGCAGGCGGGTGATAAGGCTGAATTTGTTCTGGTAGCAGCCAGTTGTTCTGCTGAAGCGGTGGCGCGGTTACCAGCCCGTCAAGCAACATTCCATCAAGGACGTCTGGTGGCGGGTACGGTAGTCATGGCTTGAGCTAGAGAGGATGAAGTAAGCTGATAATTACTCTGCAATGGTTGTTTTTGGTCTTCTGCCTGTGTTTTAGCGTGCTGTTATGTTCCTTATCACAGGCGGAAACCATTTAATGTTCTATATTCAGCCACTTCACAATAAAATCAGCTACCTGTTCAGGTTGATTGATATTCAGTTGTGGCAGGGTTGTCTCTAATTTTTCATCACTGGCAACCGCAATCACATGTTGATCAAGAAGATCGCTTAATGGCCGGTTAATAATACGGCGGTATAGCGCGATCTTATTAATTGGCTCATCTTTGAAGCCTTCTACTAAGATTAGATCCAGAGAGTCTGAGTCAAAGCGGTTGGCAAGATAGCTCAGGTCCAATGCCTGCGAATCTGATATTTCTGTCATTAACGCCCAGCGTTGTTGGTTGGCGATCAGGGTTTGTTCAGCACCGGCTTTGCGTAGTTCATAACTGTCTTTGCCCGGTTTATCTACATCCATATCATGATGAGTGTGTTTTATCAGACCAACTCGAATTTGCTGTTGACGTAATAATGGGATTACTTTCTTGAGAAGCGTGGTTTTTCCTGTACCGCTGTATGCTGTGATACCAAGTAGTGGAAGAGGTGGTTTTGTACTCATTTTTTTTATCTCCTGTATATGCTCCCAATTTTGGTATTCTTCTGGAGTATTCAGATTGGTAAAAGCAGCTGGATTATCAGCAAACTGAACGGCTATTGCTCCTATTTTATACATAAATAACATTAGCTTACGATCACCATTAGCCAGATAATTTCCCAATTGGGATAGCAAACTGCGGTGTAGTAAAGCGAGGGTAGGGTGAGGGCGGTTGCCATCATCTGCATAGGCTGCCAATGCGTGTTGCTTGCCTTGCCATAAGCGGGCGACTAAATCAGCCGGGAAATCCGGCACATCACAAGGAACAAATACCACCCAATCATGACTGGCTGATTTCAATGTTGCTAACATTCCAGCTAATGGCCCAGAGAAATCTGGTGTTAGATCAGTGACAACTTGGTAACGACTTTGGTGGTAAATTTCCAGATTCTGGTTAGCGTTGAGAATTAATTCATCTACCTGTGGGTGCAGCTTATTTGCAATATGTTGATACAGAGGTAGTCCATTTAAAAGGATGAGTCCTTTATCATTCCCGCCCATACGAGTCGCTCGACCACCTGCGAGGATCACACCGCTTATTTTTGGTTGCATAATGTTTCTATCAATAACGCGCTTATTGCCACCAATATAACCTTTTTCGGATTGGTTATCTGAGTTTAACTTAGCGTTTTTAAAACGATCATTACCGTATAACTTACTGATAAAAGAGTGACCTTTACGCTTATTGACAGAGCAATTCTTTCTCTGGGGAGCTATCCCTGCTAATTTGTATAGGTTGTTTATAAGAAATTTGATATGCAATCTCATCGGCTTAATGAAATCAATGAGCTTTGACTGATGATGTTTTGATTTATCACTTGAAAATGCGCGGCTTGGAGGCAACGGTAGAAATTCCGGGGCTAAAAAAAGATGATGAAGTAGATTTTAAAACCGCGTTATTGCATGCTCGTGGCATTATGACAGATTAATCAAGAGAGTAGAGTGTGTTAACAAATCAGGCGGCTTTTAATTTCCGGGAATTAACACCGGATTTGATTATGGATGCATTGACGCAGACTGGATTATATATAGATTCCGGGCTGACAGAACTAAACAGTTATGAGAACCGTGTTTATCAATTTACAGATGAAGAGCGTAAACGTTATGTTGTGAAATTTTATCGGCCATTGCGCTGGGATCGGCAGCAGATTCAGGAAGAACATGATTTCTCCCTGGCACTACAACAGGCTGATTTACCGATTGCGGCGCCGTTGGTCTTTGATCAACAAACTGTACTGACTTTTAAAGATTTCTTTTTTGCTGTTTTTCCAAGCATCGGTGGCCGCCAGTATGAATCCGATAATCTCTTTCAGTTAGAAGATGTAGGGCGTTTGCTGGGTAGAATTCATCAGATTGGTTACCAGCAAAAATTCACAACTCGCCCAACTATCGGGTTAAATGAGTATCTGTATCAGCCACGACATTTTTTGGCTGAATGTGAATTAGTTCCTTCGAAACAGAAAGTACAATTTTTAGCGATATTGGATGATCTGATAAACATCGTGGAATCAAATTGGCGTGAAGATTGGCAAATATTGAGGCTTCATGGTGACTGCCATCCGGGTAATATCCTGTGGCGTGACGAAGCCTGGTTTGTTGATCTTGATGATGCGCGTAATGGCCCTGCAATGCAGGATTTATGGATGTTGTTTCATGGTTCCCGTCAGGAACAGTTATTACAGTTAGATATTCTGCTGGAATCTTATAGTGAGTTTACGAATTTTGACCCAAAAGAGTTGTCATTAATAGAACCATTGCGGGCTATGAGAATGGTCTATTATTTGGCATGGGTAGCTCGCCGTTGGCAGGACCCTGCTTTTCCCAAGGCATTTCCTTGGATGGCAGACACCGATTTTTGGCTAAAACAGACGTCACTTTTTTCTGAACAGATTAAGTTGTTACAGGAGCCTCCTTTGCAGCTTAGCCCAATGTATTAATGTTTATTATGGAGATAGTTATGAAAAAATTTTGGTTATTTTTAGTAGGAATGGTGATGGCATTTAGTGCATCAGCGGTCAGTTTCACTGAAGGGACACAGTTTGTTGAATTAAAATCGCCGGTGGCAGATCAACCACAGGTTCTGGAATTCTTTTCTTTCTATTGCCCTCATTGTTATCAATTTGAAGAAATTTTGAAAGTTCCTCAGACTGTGAAACAGAATTTGCCAGTAGGAACAAAACTTGTCCGTTATCATGTGGATTTTTTAGGGCCATTGGGTAAAGAATTGACGACAGCCTGGGCAGTTGCAATGGCAATGGGTGTTGAAGATAAAGTGACTCTGGCCCTATTTGAGGGCCTTCAGAAAACCCATGCTATTAAAACTCCGAACGATATTCGCAATGCTTTTATCAACGTTGGGGTGACGGCTGAAGACTATGATGCGGCTATGAACAGTTTTGTTGTGAAATCCTTAGTTGTTAAGCAGCAAAAAGCTGCTCAGGATTTGCAACTGCGTGGTGTACCAGCAATGTTTGTTAACGGCAAATATATGGTGAGAAATAACGGTATCGATGCAACTTCTGATGATCATTATGCGAAATCATATTCGGACGTTGTTAACTTTTTGTTAAATAAGAAATAATGTTAACGACTGAAATAGAATAATATAGGTATGTGCCAAAGTGAAAAGCTTTGGCACAATGCAGGTTAGAAAGACTTTTTTATAAGACAAACTCGGGTTATATCCACAACTCTGTGATCTATAAGGTAATATGACAATTTAATGACTCAGGTTATAAGTCATTGATTTTTACACGCAGTTGATAAGTATTTTTTATCAACGATCAATATTAAAATAAAACCTATAATATCTATACACAAAGTTATCCACAGAATTTATAGCAAGATATGAATATCTGAATTTGTTCTCAGTAAAGAAAGTTCATACAAAATTCGTTTCCTGCTCCTTGCTGTGGCATCCTATTCTTTTACACCTGTAACAGATAAATGAAGAAGACTTATGGCTCAGATAGCAGACAATCCCCTGATTTTGGTTGATGGTTCCTCATACCTTTATCGTGCATATCATGCTTTCCCTCCACTAACCAATAGTGCAGGTGAACCTACCGGAGCTATGTATGGCGTATTGAATATGCTGCGTAGTATGGTCATGCAATATAAACCGAGCCATGTAGCGGTGGTATTCGATGCCAAAGGTAAAACTTTTCGTGATGAATTGTTTGCTGAGTATAAGTCCCATCGTCCTCCTATGCCGGATGATTTGCGTGCGCAGATAGAACCGTTGCATCAGATGGTAGAAGCTATGGGATTACCATTGCTGGTGGTTCCGGGAGTAGAAGCTGATGATGTTATTGGGACTTTGGCGTTACAGGCGGAAAAAGAGGGCCGTGCGGTGCTTATCAGCACGGGTGATAAAGATATGGCGCAATTGGTAACGCCGAATATCACTCTGATCAATACCATGAATAACACCATTCTGGGACCGGAAGAAGTGGCTGAGAAGTATGGTGTACCGCCAGAGTTGATTATCGATTTTTTAGCATTGATGGGAGACTCTTCAGATAATATTCCTGGTGTACCGGGTGTAGGGGAGAAAACGGCACTGGGATTATTGCAAGGGATTGGGGGTATGGATGATATCTTTGCCAATCTGGATAAAATTGCGGGGCTGAATTTCCGGGGAGCAAAAACGTTGGCGAATAAGATGGAACAGCATAAAGATGTGGCTTATCTCTCTTATAAATTGGCAACAATTAAAACCGATGTTGAATTGGATAAAACCTGTGTTGCTCTATCAGTTGCAGAACCGGATACAGAGAAACTACATGAGCTGTTTTCCCGTTATGAATTCAAACGTTGGTTGAGTGATGTGGCAAATGGCGATTGGTTGGCAGCTAAAGGTAAAAAATCAGCATCTACTGGCAATGATGAATCATCTCCGGCTGAGGATACATCTGTTTCGACCACACTCTCTACCGATAATTATCAAACTATTCTCAATCAGAAAAGCTTTGATGAGTGGATTGAGAAGCTTAAAAGAGCGTCGGTTTTCGCTTTTGATACCGAAACTGACAGCTTGGATACTTTGACAGCGAATCTGGTGGGTATGTCATTTGCGATTACTGCCGGAGATGCGGCTTATCTGCCTCTGGGACATGACTATCTGGGTGCGCCAGAGCAGCTTGACAGAGATGCGGTACTGGCAGCATTAAAACCGCTGCTTGAAGATAGCAACCTACTGAAAATCGGTCAAAATATTAAGTTCGATCGTGGCGTTCTGGTTCGCTATGGCATTGAGTTGCAAGGTATTGCTTACGATACTATGTTGGAATCTTATGTGCTCAACAGCGTTGCAGGTATGGGGCGGCATGATATGGATAGTCTGGCTGAACGTCATCTGAATCATAAGACCACGACTTTTGAAGAGATTGCCGGTAAAGGTAAAAATCAGCTCACTTTTAATCAGGTTCCGGTGGAACAGGCCGCAATGTATGCCGCCGAAGATGCAGATGTGACTTTGTTGCTCCATCAGGCTATGTGGCCGCAATTGCAGAAAGCACCGACGCTAGAAAAAGTATTCCTGAAAACAGAAATGCCACTGGTAATGGTACTTTCCCGTATGGAACGTACAGGTGTACTGATTGATTCAAATATTCTGGCTGAGCATTCAAAAGAGATTACTATTCGTTTGGATGAATTGGAAAAAGAAGCACATGAATTGGCTGGTGAGGTTTTCAATCTGGCTTCGCCAAAACAGTTACAAGCGATATTATTTGAAAAATTGCATTTACCGGTAGTGAAGAAAACGCCAGGTGGTGCACCATCTACTAATGAAGAGGTGCTAGAAGAGTTGGCGGATAACCATGCATTACCGAAAGTGATTTTAGAGCATCGTGGGTTGGCGAAACTGAAATCCACTTACACAGATAAATTGCCGCAGATGGTCCATCCGCTGACCAAACGAGTTCACACTTCCTATCACCAGGCAGTAACAGCAACTGGGCGTCTCTCTTCGCGTGATCCTAATCTGCAAAATATTCCTGTCCGTAATGAAGAAGGTCGCCGCATTCGTCAGGCTTTTGTGGCTCCTGAAGGTTATCGGATTATGGCCGCTGACTATTCTCAGATTGAGTTGCGGATTATGGCTCATTTGTCTCAGGATCAAGGGCTGTTGAAGGCTTTTGCTGAAGGGCAAGATATTCACCGGGCGACGGCGGCAGAAGTTTTTGGTTTGCCACTGGAACAGGTAACCAGTGAGCAGCGCCGTAGTGCTAAGGCGATTAACTTTGGTTTGATCTACGGTATGAGTGCATTTGGCCTTTCCCGTCAGTTAGGTATTCCACGCGGTGAAGCCCAGCGTTATATGGAGCTCTATTTTGAGCGTTATCCGGGCGTATTGGCGTATATGGAGCGTACCCGCGAACAGGCGGAAGAACAGGGTTATATTGAAACGCTAGATGGTCGTCGTCTTTATTTGGCAGATATCAAATCTCGCAATGGTATGCGTCGTAAGGCAGCAGAGCGTGAAGCTATTAATGCGCCAATGCAGGGAACTGCGGCGGATATCATCAAAAAAGCAATGATTGCGGTGGATAACTGGATTATTAGTGAAAAGCCAAAAGTTCGTATGATCATGCAGGTTCACGATGAGCTGGTATTTGAGGTTCATGAATCAGAACTTGAAAGTGCAGAACAGAAAATTCGTGAATTGATGGAGAAGAGTTTGGGTCTTGATGTCCCTTTAAAAGTAGATGTGGGTATCGGTGACAATTGGGATCAAGCCCACTAATATGCCATCTTAATAAGCGATAGGCTGAACCGAGATATTTGGTTCAGCCTTTTTTAATTTCAACTAACTCATTGTATTCACCTCGTGGTTTATTCTCCCAGCCTCCCCACGCTACTCTCCGACCATCTGCCCGCCAAGCGGCGAATGTATTTCCTGTTCCAGTCAGGCTGACGATATCCTGTAATTGGGCAATTGCCGGTGGAACCTGGCTGCGGCGGCTTCATTAGCGACGACAGTGTTATCTTTATTGTTGTAGATGTTGTATTCATTATTCCCTTCTGTGGGGCGGTTTCCGACATCCGTGTCCGCTGAGAAATCGTTATGGTGATTTATGCTTTATAATGGGGATTTTTAACCGAAAAATAACTATATTATGTTATTTTTTGGATTTTATATTTTCACTAATTAATATTAATAGGTAAATTTAAAAAGTGTAATAAAAGTCAGAAATTGAGTGGCCGGTTAGAGATGTGTTCTTGTCATCATTTTATTCCATTAATGGAATATTTTTTATACATTATTCACTGTTTCATTGACAATGGTGAAAAATGGTTTCAGCTGTAGATGAAACAGGGTAATTTCCATTTTTTCATTAATTAATATTACTCGTTAGATGTATGTATGGGTAATGCAAAGCAGTTATCAGATGGGATGAGCATAGGTGTTTCTGTAAACTAAATATAACTAATGTAATGATTTTTGTACTCGTAAGATGTAGGCCATTGTGTTGTTCGATACATATTAGATCTAGATCGCATAAATATGTAATTAAACTACAGTTAATGGCGATAAAAGAATCAAAATCCGCAGCTGAATCGAGATAATCATTGAAAATAAATTACAAAAAAGCTTTTTCTGAGAAATAAAATAAGGTAGAGTTGTCGGCGTAGGGTACAGAGGTAAGATGTTCTATCTTTCAGACCTTTTACTTCACGTAATCGGATTTAGCTGAATATTAGCTGCCCCAGTCAATTTTGACTGGGGCGTTTTTTTATCTGCATTTAATTATATTAGGATAAGGAAAGGTTGGATTAGATGTCACTTTCAATCTGAACAGCTGCTTGGTTGAACCATATGTCTAGTTTATGCTGTAACTTATCAATCCCGATCTTTTTCAAGGCAGAGAAGTATTCCACCTGAATATCCCCATTAAGATTTGCTAATTCTCCACGTATTTTAATCAATTGGCTCTTACGGGCGCTGGATGTCAATTTATCGGCTTTAGTCAGCAGCACCATAATCGGTACATTCATGGCTACCGCCCATTGGATCATCTGTTGATCAAGATCTTTCAGTGGGTGACGAATATCCATCAACACGACGAGTCCAAGTAGACATTCGCGTTTTTGCAGGTATTCACCCAGTGCTTTTTGCCATTTACGCTTTATCTCTTCTGGTACTTCAGCATAACCATAACCTGGCAAATCAACCAAGCGAATGCCTTCTTCGACTTCAAATAAATTGATCAGTTGGGTACGGCCTGGTGTTTTACTGGTACGAGCGAGGCTTTTTTGTTTTGTCAGGGCATTCAGAGCGCTGGATTTACCTGCATTCGAGCGACCGGCAAACGCGACTTCAATGCCCACATCCTGAGGCAAATGGCGAATATCAGGTGCGCTCGTGATAAAACGGGTCATATGATAGTTGTAGTTTTTGATGGTCAAAATGATTATCTCCCTGAGAAATGCACTGAATATATGGCAAAGAGGATTATACCGATAGCCGCTGCTTGTTGACAGAATTAAAAATAATGACATATTTCTGACGGACTGAGTCAAACCCGCTATTTTGCCGTCAGTGACTGCTCTATTTGGGAAATAAAATCTGACCTATTGTGAGAAGATTAATTCTTATCTAAAGCACCATCCGATTGATAGCGTAAATGTAAGTAAATATTGAGCACGATGCTGAGGAGATTATTAGAATTGATTCAGCTTGTGTTGTTGACCTTAATAGTATAGGAACCCAGAATGTTTAAACGTATTTTAGTGACGCTTGTAACTGCATGTTCTCTGAGCGCAATGGCACCTCTGGCTTTAGCTGCGGGTGAAACTCATGTAAAGCTGACGACAACAGAGGGTAATATTGAACTGGAATTAAATAGTCAGAAAGCACCGATTACAACCAAAAACTTTATTGAATACGTTAATGAGGGTTATTACAACAATACAATTTTCCATCGGGTGATCCCTGGATTTATGGTTCAGGGAGGCGGTTTTACCAAAGACTTGCAGCAGAAAGCGACGAAAGCGCCAATTAAAAATGAGGCAGATAATAAGCTGCGTAATTTACGTGGAACTATCTCTATGGCGCGTACCGCCGATAAAGACAGTGCCACTAGCCAATTCTTTATCAACGTAGCGGATAATGCTTTTCTTGATCATGGTCAGCGTGATTTTGGTTATGCAGTATTTGGTAAGGTCGTAAAAGGTATGGACGTTGTAGATAAAATTTCTCAGGTGAAAACTGAAAATGTCGGTCCATACCAGAATGTACCAGTTAAACCCGTGGTTATCCTATCTGCTGAAATTATCCCCTAATTTTTTTCTGAGACATGAACTATTACGGTGGTTGCGGCAGTTTTTAGTCTTTTGGTTAACTTACATCTGATTAAAAATGTGGCCTTCATTGAATGAATGAAGGCCAATTTCGCCATTATTCATACATCTTTTGGGTAAATTCTTTATTCACTTCGGTTCGTGGAAAATATCTATCTTTGTAGCATTGCTTCTCTTTATTCTCGCAGTGTACACCATTACTTAAAGTGAATGACGAAAAGTCAATATCTTTACCATCACCAATCTCATTTTTCAGGTGTTCTGCTGCTTTTTTTCCTAAATGCTTTTCGGTTAATTTTACCGACACACCTTGTTGATCAGCGCAATATTTTCCTTTTTTATCGCAAATCACGCCTTTTACTGGGAAGAAAATATTGGCAGCCTTAGTTGTGGCTAGCGTGGGGAAGGACAGTAGAAAAAGAGATGCTATAATCAGTTTTGTCTTCATAACAATTACCTTTACTTATGGAATATCAAAATAGAGCATATGTTTTGTAGGTTTGAGGGTAAGTTGATTGAGTAAAAGATAGCCATTGATTTTGTTGTGCTATGCTACAAATGTTGATGTGCTATGATAGCCGCCCCGTTGTCGTTAGGCCGTTTTACCTGAAAGTCATGTTGTTCATGATAAATAAATTGCAGGAGTGGCAGGACAGCAAATACAGCGATAAATGAGTAGGATTGTTTCCTATGTTATTAATAATAGATAACTACGATTCTTTTACATATAACTTATATCAATACTTTTGTGAATTGGGAATAGATGTTTTAGTTAAGCGCAATGATGAATTACTGCTTGAGGATATTGAGAGATTAGCTCCCACTCATCTTGTTATTTCCCCAGGCCCCTGTACGCCAAATGAAGCAGGCATTTCTCTGACTGCGATTTCGCATTTTGCGGGGCAGTTGCCGATTTTGGGTGTTTGCCTTGGACATCAGGCAATTGGACAGGCATTTGGTGCCAGTGTAGTAAAAGCTAGAGAAGTCATGCATGGGAAAACTTCTGCTATTCATCATAATCAGCAAGGTGTGTTTAAAGGTCTTAATCGGCCATTAACGGTTACCCGTTACCATTCATTGGTGATTGCTGCGGAAACATTACCTGCTTCATTTGAGGTGACTGCATGGAGCCAGCATGACGGCAATGTAGATGAAATCATGGGAATTCGTCACCGCACGTTGCCTCTGGAAGGTGTGCAGTTCCATCCAGAAAGTATTCTCAGCGAGCAAGGGCATCAGCTACTGAGAAACTTCCTTAGATATTAACCAGATACCAATAATTTCTTCATTTATTCATCTTTTTCATTGGCCCATCTTTGATTTTTTATGCGTATTTTGTGATTATATTTTCACTTTTAAATAATGTATATATAAAAATCGGGTGGGAAAATGACAGAACATGCCGCAGTAAATAGAAATACCTACGATCAAGTCATGTTGCCAATCTATTCACCGGCACAGTTTATACCGGTGAAAGGGCAAGGTAGTCGTGTATGGGATCAACAAGGGAAGGAATACATTGATTTTGCGGGTGGTATTGCTGTTATGGCTTTGGGACATTGTCACCCTGAGTTGGTTGATGTTTTGAAGCAGCAAGGAGAGAAACTTTGGCATATCAGTAATATTTTCACCAATGAACCGGCTTTAATATTGGCGCAGAAATTGATTGATGCTACGTTTGCTGAACGGGTATTTTTTGCTAATTCAGGTGCAGAAGCGAATGAAGCTGCATTTAAACTGGCTCGTCACTATGCCATTACCCGTCACAGCCCATATAAAACCAAAATTATTGCGTTCCATCAGGGATTTCATGGTCGTACCCTTTTTACTGTCTCTGTTGGTGGTCAGCCAAAATATGCTGATGGTTTTGGGCCAAAACCCGCAGATATTATTCATGTACCTTTTAATGACTTAGAGGCGGTAAAGGCAGTCATGGATGACCATACTTGTGCGGTTATATTGGAACCTGTTCAGGGAGAAGGGGGAGTAACTCCTGCAACATCTGCGTTTATTCATGGGGTGCGTGAGCTTTGTGATAAACATCAGGTGCTGCTGGTGTTTGACGAAGTACAAAGTGGGATGGGACGTACCGGCAAACTGTTTTCTTATATGCATTATGATGTTGCACCGGATATTATCACCACAGCGAAAGCACTAGGAAATGGTTTTCCTGTCAGTGCTATGCTGACCACCGCGAATATTGCCTCGGTTATGGTGCCGGGAACTCACGGTACGACTTACGGTGGTAATCCGCTGGCTTGTGCAGTCGCAAATGTTGCGTTTGATATTATCAATACGCCAGAGGTTCTGGATGGGGTTGAAAAACGTCATAATTTAATTGTGAATTTTTTGAACGATATTAATCAGCAATATTCCGTATTTGGTGAGATCCGTGGAAAAGGATTACTGATTGGTGCGGAACTAAAAGGGCAGTATCAGGGAAAATCTAAAGATATCCTGCAACTGGCTGCTGAAAATGGGCTAATGTTGCTGAGTGCTGGCAGTGATGTACTGCGTTTCACACCTTCGTTGATTATCAGTAAAGAAGAGATTGCTCAGGGAATGGAACGGTTGGAAAAGACGATTAGCCAGTTAGTATAACGAATACAAGAAAAATCAGCGCAAATATAATGCGCTGATTCATCAGGTATTAACGTGTACCGTAAACAACAATTGTTTTGCCGTGTGCGGAAATCAGGTTTTGATCTTCCAGCATTTTCAGGATACGACCAACCGTTTCACGGGAACAGCCAACAATTTGGCCAATTTCCTGACGTGTGATTTTGATTTGCATCCCATCCGGGTGGGTCATAGCATCTGGTTGTTTTGCCAAATTCAGCAAGGTCTGAGCAATACGGCCGGTAACATCCAGAAAGGCTAGATTACCGACTTTCTCAGAAGTCGTTTGCAAACGGCTTGCCATTTGGGCAGATAAACGCATTAGAATATCCGGGTTGACCTGAATCAGTTGGCGGAATTTTTTATAGGAAATTTCAGCCACTTCACAGGCACTTTTAGCCCGTACCCAGGCTGTACGCTCTTGCCCTTCTTCAAATAATCCAAGTTCGCCAATGAAATCTCCCTGATTTAAATAGGAGAGGATCATCTCTTTGCCTTCTTCATCTTTAATCAAAACTGCAACAGAGCCTTTTACGATGTAGTAAAGCGTCTCTGCTTTTTCGCCTTGATGAATAAGCGTGCTTTTAGATGGATATTTATGAATATGGCAGTGTGACAAAAACCATTCAAGAGTGGGGTCTGTTTGTGGCTTGCCGAGAACCATTCGCTTCATCCTCTGTTGTTATCGCTGCCTAAATAACATGAGAATCTAAAAGTTTCTCATCAGGCTGGCTTATAAAGACACTAGCTTAACATATTAGTTTGTCGAAAAACCGACAGGTGAAAGTTTTATATAGGTTATCTAAAATTTGAACCCTGAGTATTGATCCTAACCTAATATATACCTGACCTGCTTCTGTTTGTAGCACAGGAAAAGGTTTCTGTCTTGTCTTGTATTGTTTCAGCATCATGAACTGCGCATTAGATTGCCAGTTTAATACCGAAAGGGTAGGCTTTAATGCAAAAAATGGTTTAAGGGGGGATTATGCAAGCACGGGTAAAATGGGTTGAAGGGTTATCTCTTTTGGGGGAGTCGTCTTCGGGTCATCAGATAATGATGGATGGAAATGCCGGCGATAAGGCACCAAGCCCAATGGAAATGGTATTAATGGCAGCGGGTGGTTGCAGTACGATTGATGTTGTTTCTATTTTGCAGAAAGGTAGATATGACGTAATAGATTGTGAGGTAAAATTAACTTCCCGCCGTCGTGAAGAAGCGCCACGCTTGTTTACTCATATAAATCTGCATTTCATTGTGACAGGCAAAGATTTAACAGATAAAGCGGTTGAACGTGCTGTTATACTTTCCGCAGAAAAATATTGCTCTGTTTCGTTGATGCTGGGAAAGTCAGTTGAAATCACCCACAGTTTTGAAATTAAAGATGCAGATTAAGATATTATTTATTGATTAAAAAATAACGGCAGGTAACTAACATTTCAGTTACCTGTTTTATTAACTGAATAATGTAAAGATGTGAATTCAGAGACTGGATTTTTTACATTTATCCCAGGTTCTGATCAGCAAATCTTTTCCCCTTCCAGCAATCGTTGTACTAATGGCGTCATAATTAATTCCATTGCCAATCCCATTTTTCCGCCTGGAACCACAATGGTATTAATACTTGAAACGAATGAGCCTTGTAGCATTGATAACAGGTACGGGAAATCAATCTGAGTCAGATCACGGAAACGGATGACAATGAAACTTTCATCCAATGATGGAATGGCTTTGGCTGAAAATGGGTTGGAGGTATCCACGGTAGGGACACGTTGAAAGTTGATATGTGTTCGCGAAAATTGTGGCGTAATGTAATTGATATAATCATCCATAGAACGAACAACAGAATCCATCACCGCTTCTTGTGAATGTCCTCGTTCCCCGGTATCACGGATAAGTTTCTGTATCCATTCAAGGTTGACAATCGGCACTACTCCTACCAGCAGATCGACATGGCTGGCAACGTTATGTTGTGGTGTTACAACGCCACCATGTAGACCTTCATAGAACAGCACATCGGTTTGCTTGGGTAAGGATGCCCATGGTGTAAATGTACCGGGTAGCTGGTTGTAAGGAACGGCATCGTCATAAGTATGAAGATATTTCCGACGACGGCCTTCACCCGTTTCACCATAGTCAATCATGGTTTTTTCCAGCATGCCAAAATCATTGGCTTCTGGCCCAAAGTAACTGATATGTCTGCCTTGTTCTTTGGCTTTACGAATCGCAGCATCCATTTCAGGGCGGGTGTAACGGTGGAAACTGTCCCCTTCTATTTGCGCCGCACTGATATTAAGTTGCTGGAAAATTTTACGGAAAGCTAAACTCGTTGTTGTTGTTCCGGCGCCGCTAGAGCCGGTAATTGCAATAATCGGATGTTTGGCGGACATACAGTAAACTCCATAATGTTAAGAATCGAACATTTCTTTCGGCATAATATTGATGCTTTCATGCAGTTCAGACCACACCAGCATAACATCTCCTCGTTCTAACTGACGGCGTATGTCAGTGACTTTCTGCTCAAGCGATTTTTCATGTTCGCCATAGTCAGTACCTTCCCGCAGGACAAAGCTCTCTATCAAATTTAGCAGAGTTTCTGGTTCCAGTTGTTGCCACGGAATAATCATTGCGGTTGCTCCAGATAAGATGACAGCCAACCTGGAATACGTTGTTCCAGCCACATTTGTGGTTTCTTCAGAGAACCACTGACAAAGCCGACGTGTCCACCATGTTCTGTCATTTGATATTCAATATTCTTAGGCAGAGTTTTGAGATCAGGGACAACTTCTGGCGACATAAAGGGATCGTCTTTGGCATGAATAATCAGCAGTGGCACAGTAATGTCAGGCAGACGTGGCAGTGCACTGCACTGGCGATAGTAGTCTACTGCATCTTTAAAATTGTGGAGCTTTGCGGTTACAATTTCATCAAATTCCCGAATGCGTTTCAATTTTTTTACCTGAGACAGATTGATTGGCAGTGAATTTGGGTAGCGTAGCAATTTGCGAGTAATATTGCGTTTCAGGCTATTAAGCAGATAGCGCTCATAAACTTGAGAAAATCCTCTTTCTATCCGGTTGGAGCAGGCTTCCAGCATCAGAGGCGCGGAGACAACGACCGCAGCATTGACTTGGGCATTTGTTTTTTCTTCTGCCAGATAACAGGCCAGTACATTACCACCAATTGAATAACCCACAGCTGAGGTTGGTACATCACCGTAGGTCTGTTTCAGCCAGTTTAAAAAATAACGGGCATCGTTTGTTTCGCCTGAGTGATAGAGACGTTTCTGGCGGTTTGGTTCACCACTGCACCCACGGAAGTGCATGACAACACCAAGCCAGCCTTTTTTCTGACAGATATGGAGCAAACCGTTGGCGTAAGGGCTATTGAAACTACCCTCCAGCCCATGAAACAGGATCAACCGTGGCTTGTGGGCCGCAGTTGTCGGATCTTCACTCCATGCCAGGTCAACAAAATCGTTATCGGGCAGATTAAGTCGTTGCCAGTATGGTTGCAATGTAGGATACCACCGCATCAAACGCGGAAGTAATGTTTGCAAATGTGGATTACTGACTCCGGTTAGAGGACGAAAGATATCAGACATAATGGTTCCGATTTAATGATTAGTTATATTGTATGATGAATAACATACTGATATTTTCTGTGAAAGGGAAACGCCATTATTCAGGATGAAAGGTAACTATTCATGACAGCAAGCTTAATTTTTTCATTAACAACTTTTTTGTTTATTTCTTCTATTACGCCTGGTCCAAACAACATGTTGCTGACGTCATCGGGGGCTAATTTTGGTGTTATCCGCTCTTTGGGACTGATATTCGGCATTCTTCTGGGAATGCAGACGATTTTGTATTTGGCAGCATTCGGTATAGCTGCGTTACTATTGGTTTATCCAGCTATTCACACGATAATGAAAATTGCGGGTAGCCTCTATTTGCTGTGGTTGGCATGGAAAACGGTAACCGCCAGTTACCGGCGTCTGGATACCAAAGGTAGTGCTGTTATAAAGCCGGTGCGGTGGTATCAGGGCTGGTTATTACAGTTTCTGAATCCGAAAGCTTGGTTAATGGGATTAGGATCGGTTGGCAGCTACAGTATTGCTGGTGAACAGTATCTCTATTCCATCATCGTTATTAGTGGCGCAATGGTATTAATAAGTTTCCTGAGCAGTATCGTATGGGCGGGTTTTGGTTCGTTGATTGGAACATTACTGCGTAGTCGTCATGCTTGGTTTATTTTCAATATCATGATGGGAATATTGACGGCAGCTTGTGTGCCATTGATTTGGATTGGGTAATTCAATCCATTAATTTAATTTTAGGTTAAATTGACATTTTTACAGCCAAATAGCAGCGTCAGCACAAAACCACTGAGATAAGCCACCATCATCCCCGCTGCATAAATTGCCATGCCGACAAAAATTCCGTTGCTGGAGGTCATCAACGGCAGTGCGATCAATCCAGATGGACCCAAAACCGTATTCAGTCCAATGGGTAAACCTAAATAAGCGACCAGACCGATAAAGAAACCACCGGCAGCGCCTCCCAGGCAAGCGGTAATAAAGGGTTTAATTCGTGGCAGTGTTACCCCGTAAATCAACGGCTCACCGATACCGAGAAAGCCTGGAATAATGGCACCTTTTATCTGAGTACGTAGCAGAGAATCTTTTTTAGCTTTTATATATAGCGCCAGAGCAGCGCCAACTTGTCCGCCGCCTGCCATGGCAAGGATTGGAAACAGAGAGTTAAAACCTTGTGCATCCATAAGCGCGAAATAGACCGGAACAAACCCCTGATGAACACCAAACATAACCGCGAGTAGGAATAGCCCTGCCAATATCGCTGTACCAAAAGGGTTACCGTTGAGATGGAGAAACAACCATGACATGCCATTAAATAGATAACTTCCCAGCGGCATAATAACAGTAAAGGCAATGGCTCCCATGATCAGCAGGGTAATAGCCGAAGTGAGGATCATATCCAGATTGTCTGGAATTACCTTACGAACCTGTCGTTCTACCCATGCTCCCAGAATAGCGGCGATCAGAACGCCGATAATATTACCGCGTGGATCGATACTGTAACCAAAGAAAGTGGAGATGCCAGAATAAAAACCGCTGGTGGCATCCGGGTTATAGCCCAGCACAAACAGTGAGGCGATAATCGCGCCGTTTATACCAGAGCCACCAAATGCTTTTTGCGCGTTATAGCCAATTAGAATACTGAGGAAACTGAACATTCCCTTACTGAATACTTTCATATAGCCGATGATTTCAACCAATACCGTATTAGGGGATTTAACGCCTTGAATGGCGATTTGTTCAAGTAAGGTGGCAAATCCCAGCAGTAGGCCAACGGCAATAAAACCGGGGATGAGTGGGGTAAAAATAGTGGCGAATTTCGTCAGGAATTTATGTATAGCACTAATTTGTTTCTCTTTAAGCTGTTTTTTATTAGCGGAGGCAATATGGGTTAAATCAGCGCTATGCTGTTCCGATTGTTGAGGATGGTCAGAAGATTCCAGCAATTTGTTCATTATGTCAGCCGCAGCTTGCGCTTTTCCCGGTCCAAGTACGATTTGACACTGATTATCGCTTTCAATAATACCCAGCACACTGGCGATCTGTTTCAGCGCTGCTTTATCTACTTGAGTATGATCGCGTAGGGTTAGCCGCAGGCGAGTCATACAGTTGCCACATTGGATAACATTACCGGCATTGCCGATAGCTTTAAGGATCTGAACAACTATTGCCTGATTAATCTTAGCCATCTTATTTATTCCTTCACGGAAGAGAGTTTGTTACCGAACCGTTAAGATTGCCGGACGAATAACACCATGATTTTTATCCAGTAACGCCTTTGCTTGTTGAGCATCTATGCTTGCCAGAATCATCACAATGGCGGTTTTACAATGTCCATCACATTCAGCTAATGCTCGCTCAGCTTGTTCACGGTTGCATTCTGTGGCGGCCATAACGATATTTTTCTGCCTTTCAACCAGTTTGGCATTTGTCGCTTCTACATCCACCATCAGGTTGCCGTAAACTTTACCTGTACGGATCATGGCACCGGTGGTCAACATATTCAGGATCAGTTTCTGTGCAGTACCTGCTTTCATGCGTGATGAGCCGGTAACGATTTCCGGCCCAACGACGGGGGTGATAGCAATATCGGCGGCCTGTGTCATGGGACTATCAGGGTTACAACTGATACCGGCGACGGTGGCGTCAACCGATTTCGCATACTCCATTGCACCCAACACATAAGGTGTACGACCACTTGCGGCAATACCAACCAGTACATCTTTTGAGTTAAAGTGTAGCGCCTTAAGATCGTTTGCGCCCAATTGCCAGTTATCTTCTGCATTTTCAACAGCCCTCAAGATGGCCTGATGCCCTCCGGCAATCAAGCCAACCACTTGTTCCGGTCTGGTGCCATAAGTGGGTGGACATTCACTGGCATCTAGAATCCCTAACCGGCCTGATGTACCCGCACCGATATAAATTAAACGGCCTCCCTGACGTAAAGCTTCGGCAATCTTGTCTACTGTTTCCGCGACTTGTGGCAAAGTTTGCTCTACGGCCAGTGCGACTTTTTTATCTTCATCATTAATGAGTTTTAGCATCTCAAGGGTTGGCAAAGTATCAATGTTGGCGCTGGCTGGATTGCGGCTTTCGGTGACCATATTGTTGAGATTGATTTTCATATTGTTTTCCAAGGGGATATAAAAGGCAGATAGCGTGAAATGTACAAAGATTTAAAGGGCTTGATTATGGCGCTGATGCTCCTATGTCGATGGTTGTGATAGTTCAGCCTCTAGTTCCTCGATACTTGGCAGGCTGGATTTCAAGTCTTCTGGCAATGCGCGGGTTAATTCGTAATCTGAAATTCCAATTGGCTTTTGAATACCGCGCAAAGCATATTCGGCCAATATCTGGTCTTTGGTCTGGCACAAAATCAAGCCTATGGTAGGTTGATCAGTGGAATGCCGCAGCTTTTCATCGACTACCGAGCAATAGAAATTCATCTTACCGGCATGTTCAGGTTTAAATTCCCCTCGTTTCAGCTCGATCACAACGAAAGCCCTCAAAGTCAGATGATAAAAAAGTAGGTCAATGTAGTAATCTTGTTCGCTTACGGTAATACGATATTGGCGCCCGACAAAAGCGAAGCCCTCTCTGAGTTCGAGCAGGAATTTTTCAAGGTGTTTGAGCAGCCCCATTTCCAGCTCCCGTTCCTTGAAGGGTTCTGATAGGGTGAGAAAATCGAAAACATAGGGGTCTTTCAGGGTTTGCTGTACCAATTCAGACTGAGATACGGATAACCGGTTCTTGAAGTTACTGACAACTGAGCCTTGCCGGGCATAGGAATTGCCTTTGATCATCTGAATCAGGGAGTCACGACTCCACCCCTGTATCTGAATCTGTTCTGCATACCAGAATCGTTCAGTTTGATCTTTTATCCGCTCAATCAGCAGAATGTTGTGACCCCAAGGCAATTGTGTCACAGCTTGTGGCACAATTGCCGATACCGGCTTTCCGGAGGAATAGATGCTGCCTTGTTGTTTCATCTCCGGAGGAAAGGCGTACTCCCGGTAGAAACGCAGCATACGCTTCAAGTTCCGTTCTGAGAAGCCTTTGACCTCTGGTAATTCATTAGCAATATCTCGTGCTAGCTTCGGGATGATCCTTGCCCCCCACTTCTGTTGCCTCTGACATTCATGGAGCATGTGACCAATGTCCCAGTACATCTGGATCAGTTCAGCATTGACGGACTGAACAGCTCTGAGCTGACCACTACGTATCCGTTCCTTTACATCGGCGAGTAACGAGGTGTAAATTTGTAGTTCTGATGTCATGATTATCTTGCTTATTTCAGTATGTTGTAGACGGTGCAGCGGCTGATACCCAGTTGCTGGACAATAGTAGAAATGCCAAAACCCTTACTCAGTTAAATAAATATATACCTGTTATCTTTCAAGTTGCCTCTTTGTTGGCTGCACTCACTCACCCCAGTCACCAGGGTGAGATCTCACATTTTTAATAAGGTTATTTTAGTTAAATAAAAATCAGAATATGACTTTTTATAGGCATTTCTCTCATTAAAACGTTAAGATCTCTCTCTTCCATAAAAAAGCGATCCTAATAATGAGTATTTTTAATTTTATCAGCAAGATAGAAGACCCCCGTTCTGACATCAATAAAAAACATGAGCTAATGGATGTGATTTTTTTAGCCTTCTCCGCTGTATTATGCGGCGCTTCTGGCTGGAAATCGATTCAGGAATTTGGTGAGTTACAGAGCGAGTGGCTTAAACAATACACGCATTTTACTCACGGTATTCCCCGTCGTCACTGTATTGCTAATATTATCAAAATGATAGAGCAAGATGCACTGGTTGAAGCCTTTTATGCCTGGATCAACCAGCGTCGGGTCAGGGCAGGAAAAAGTCTTATCGCCATTGATGGAAAAACCTTGAGAGGAACCTGTAAGGGGACATTATTTGAAGCCCTGCATGTGGTCAGTGCTTATGATGTTGAATCCGGTGTAGCCCTATACCATCAGGCAGCCGAAAGCAAAGGTCAGGAAGGTCCGGTTGCCAGACACTTGATTGAATTACTGGCGCTTGATGGCGCGATTGTCACTATGGATGCCCTACATTGCCAGAAAGAAACCCTTGCATTAATTACTCAGCGCGGCGGTGATTTTATTGTCGGTCTCAAAGGCAATCAAAAGACCCTCCATGAATGGGTCAAATCGTATTTTGCTTCGCATTATGAGAGTGATGAGCTTGTTGAATTTACGCAGAAAAATAGCGGTCATGGACGGACAGAATTTCGGCATGTCATGCAAATTCGTGCCGTATTACCGGAGGTCCTTCGGCGGCAATGGCCTTCAATACAAAGTGTGATTGAAGTCGTCAGTGAACGAAGCGTAAAAGGTCAGCCTCCCCATCGTGATTCACGCTGGTATGTCAGCTCGCTACCGTTGGAGGCGGAAATCGTGGCTAAGGCAATAAGAAGGCACTGGTCGGTAGAAAACGAGCTGCATTGGGTATTAGATGTCACTTTTCGAGAAGATGCTATCTCACTCAAAGATCCTGATGGGGCTGCACAAATGGCGCTTTTTAACCGAATTGCATTAAATGTGATTAAACAGAATACCAGTATAAAAGACAGTCAGGCGGCTAAACGTCGAAGAGCCATTTGGTCAGGGGAATTCCGTAGTCAACTTATCTTTGATTAAATTAAATACAAAGTGGAATCCCGCCCTGCCCCAGTCACAGAGTTATCTATGCTCCTGGGGATTCGCTCCCTTGCCGTCGCGATGCATCTTGAAATCTATTGGGTATAAGCTATTAATTTATAAATGGTTACATTATGAATATGTATTTTGGGAACTTCTAGATAGAAGTTCCCAAAATACATCAACATACGGGCTTCTGTTTGGTATTCTACATTATTTACAAAGGGATAAAATACCCATTGGCTAATATAAATCAGATTCTTTTTCTTTGATACATAAATATCAACTCGTTCTTCTTGTTTTTGAATATCGCGTTCCAGTAAAATTGACAAATAAATGTAAAATATAAGTTTACAGATTATTGGCAAAGTAGTGTTTTTCTATCTGATATATTGTTTCAATTAAGTTTCGTTCACCAGACGGAGCTTGCCGTCATGTTAAAAATACCGCCTCTGTGGACGATCAAATTGTCCTAATGGGGAGAACATTTCCCATAATAAAAAAACAAACCTCGCCCTTTTAAACAAGGTTTGTCAGCGGTTTGGATATTTATATACTATTAGCTTATTTTCAATAAACTCTATCATCCCATATACTATAGGCAGATGTACCGGCGATTACGTGATTCCAGGAAATAGATTTGTATTTGAGAAAGACTTTCTCATACGGCATCATGTCATTATCATTTATCGAATGTGGATAGGAACAAGAAAGGTCAATAATGCTTGCTTCTGTTAATTTGATTTCATAGAAAAGTTCTAATTTCCCGGCGGAGTTTATTCGATAAAAGACAAAAACCGCATGCAGTAGTTCGTTTGAAGAGATTGCGATTGATAATAATGGGGATGATTTATCTATTGGCTTGATGAACTGGACTGGGTGATGATCGACATGTTGTTCTCGAGTTAGCGTGTGATTTAAACTCAAGACCTGTATTTGATCTTCGTGCCCTTTTTGGTATCGGTTTCCTATAGAATCTAGAGTTGAACAACCAGCAGAAATTAAACCTTGTTTCTTACCATCTAATGACAAGTAAATCATATAAGACATAAATAATTACCATACAAGTGCTTTATCTAAAGGACCTGAAGCTATTTGCTCAGGTTACGGAACTACAACCATAACATTAAAATATAAAAAACTAATAGTTCAATATCGAATTTATTTCCCAAATCAAGAAGGCTTTACCCGGTTTACATATTTATTCTATGGCATGGGTTTTGCTATATCAATTCTTATAAAACGAAATTTAAAATATTCCGATCGCTTTATAATTATCATTTTCATACTTATTGGTCAGGTGTTATTTTTGTGTTATGCAACATCAACTGCGGATGCTCCGCATTTATTTAATGCTTTGCTATTATATAATAGACATGGCTGTTTCTTATGTAATATAGTGTTATATACTAATTCTTAATGATTAATGAGTTTAACCGTATGGACGAGAGAGAACAGTTATTACAACAACTAGATAATGCATTAGTGAATAGTCCAGTAGTTTCAGAGGAGAAATTGGCACTAATGATGATGCTATGTTTTCAATTGATGTCGTCAACTGAAACTCAGGCTCTCAATATGAGAGCTTCAGATGGTCGTGTTCTTTCTCTCAAATTGGAAACTCCGGCGGTTAAACACTGATGTGATAATTTTTGGTTTTAAGACAATGTGAAAAGGGTTTTACGATGACATATAAAAAATACAACCCCTCGCCGGAAGGCTATATGGGGGATTTCCTGAGAGGTCAGGTTGGGATTAACCAATTAAAACCTCAGCATGAATTCTTTGATGCCATTGGTCTCGAAAAGCAGTTAAGAGAGAATACAACCTATATTGCGTTGCTATCGTTAGATGAAGCGAAAGATGTGCTGGAAGATATTGATTCGCCAAAACCCAAAAGTCCATTTGTAAAGAAAATATTTGAGATTACCGATCCCATATCACCCTATGCAGGTAACATTCATGATTCTTTTGATCTCTTTAATGTTATAGGGGAATTTAAAAGATTAGGGATTAAAGCAACAGAGTATGTGGGTAAGGATGGAAACAGATATATTAAAATATCAGGTTATGCAGGAGTTAGAAAGATCATTACTGCTTCAAGATATAAAGCTTCTAACATGAAGGTGGTATCTATGGGGATTGGGCAGCAAGGACTGAATAGTGGCATAGTTAAGGGAATGAAGTTCAGTATATTCTTTTCTGCGGCTTATCGAACGGTTGAGCTTATATTTAAGGACGAATACACTCTGGCTGATTTTCTAGGTAATATTGCTGTGGATCTGGCTAAGACGGCAGTAATAGCCTTTGCTTCTTGGGCTATAGGTATTGTTCTTTCATCTTTTTTGGCGGCAGGTGCTAGCATCATTGTCGTAGCTGGTATAATTTTTGGAGTTGGTCTGCTTGTTACTATTGGGCTAAATTATTTAGATGATAAATATGGTATAAATAAGAAGGTTATTGATTTAATAAAAGAGGTTTATAATAGAGAAAGAACCCCTGAGGCTAATTTAAATAAGGTTCTTCATGATTTTGGAAGATATAGTCGTGGATAAAAAAAGAAAAATAATTCATATTATCTTGGCGGTTTTTGTATTGTCTTTAGTATCTTTGGGTATGTTTGCTTCTGTTGATAGTCTATTTTCATTGATTACAATGGCTGAGGTAATCTCTTTTTCCAATGGGATAATAATTGCGTTTTTTTTCTTCCCGTTGGTTTTTTATTTCTTGATTTGTTCTATTTATTTAAATTTAACAACGCGTATACCAAGGTATCATGATGCTTATATTAAATATCTAGGTGGAATAGCTATTGTTGCATTTTTTTTGAGTTTTCCTATATCTTTTTATGTGCATTATAAACTGAGGAGTGAGAATTACTTGATATGCCAAAAGATATCTTGGATGTCGCCGAATAAATATGTAAAAGATATTAAACTATGTGGCTAATATCTTTTTATTTAATTTCTTCATAGCTGGGGTTATTATGGGGAAAAAGATTATATATATCATCGGCTCTCTTGCTATTTTTCTTTTATCTTTATTTGCTTTTTTTTCAACCGGAGAAAATTTGATTTCTTTAGTTAGAATGAGTGAGAAAATAACATTCTCAGGTGGTGTTGTTATAATATTTTTTTCTTTTCCTTTGATCTCTTATGCTACATTTTTTATTGTTTTTGTTACTGTGACTGGACATTATCCAAAGCATCATGATAATTTTGTTAAATATTTTTGTTCGATAGCTATTGTTGCAATTGTTTTAAGTTTTCCTACATCTTTGTATGTGAATTATAAGTTAAAAAATGATGGCTATTTAGTATGTCCAAGAATATCCTGGATGTCACCAAATACCTATGTAAAAGATATCAAACTATGT
>NZ_LJCS01000023.1:0-60501 GCF_001280945.1 Photorhabdus heterorhabditis
GGAAAAATCATTAGTAATAATGGTGAGGTTAAAACGCTCAGCCAATACTCTGGCAATTTCAAATGTGGTGGTGCCGGCATCAAGATAAACAACTTGTCCATCTTCAACCATGGATACCGCATATTGGTCAATTTCTCGTTGTTGTAGGCTTTTTACAATGCTGGCGAAGGTATTTTCTATTGCCTCACTGGCAGTAGTGGCACCATATTGTTGTTGGATTTTCTGCAATGTTTCTGGAAGTTGGGTTGAATATAGCATTGGTGCAAGGTTGTTTTCGGATGGCTGCATAATCCATTCCACCAGTTGACCCGCATACTGTGGATCATGGAGGCATAATCCAATATCCAGGGATTGGGTAGGGGCTAGCTTCTGATACTGAGCCACTTGTTTGTTGGTCATTACGGAGCAACTGCCGGAAAGGATCACGGTACGTCTATTCTGAGCAGGGGGTGTTGCACCTTCCGGCTGAGGTGGTGACAATAATTTTCCGGTATTTGTACTGGCAAGTGCGGCACCAAGGCCAGAACCCCCGGTTACTAATGTCAGTTCTGACACAGCACTGGCAATAGGTAGTAGATCATTCATGGACATGGCATCTACTACTGCGTAGCGAATGCCTTGTTGTTGTAATTTATTTAGCTGCTTGCGGATTGCTTGCTCTCCCTGATGAACACATGTCAGATCTACCAGACCTGTTTTTCCCTGGGCCTGTTGCTCCATCAGGCGTATTAGATTAGCGTCTTTCATTGGTGTTATTGGGGGGTGTTGCATACCACTTTTATTGACCAGTTGCCCGTTAACAAACAGATGTCCATGCACAACGGTACGCCCATTAACCGGCAGTGCAGGGCAGATCAGCGTGATATCTGCGTTTAGTTCCCCCATCAGAGCATCTGTTACTGGCCCGATATTACCCTTGCTGGTGGAATCAAATGTTGAGCAGTATTTGAAGAATATTCGCTGACAGCCTGCTTCTTGGCGTAACCAGCGGCAGGATTTTAGTGAGTTGTTCACCGCTTCATCTACCGGGCAAGAGCGGCTTTTTAGGCTGATAACAATGGCATCAATATTCTGTGGAACGACTGTATTTTCGTCAGGTGCAACCAGTAACTGAACAACCCGCCAGCCGCTTTGCACCATAAAACTTGCGATATCGGTTGCGCCGGTAAAGTCATCGGCAATAACACCCAATTTAATGGTCATAATTCTTTCTCCGGTAAAGTGATACCTTTAAAAGTTTTGATAACTGCGCTGTCATCCCATTGACCAAAACCTTCGTTTATATTGGCGGCAGAATGATCAGGGAAATGGCAAGCCAGAATATAAGAGATATCCGTGATGACATCTTCCAGTGTGTAGGTAAAGAATATTTTCCTGGATTTAAAATACCCAAGTATAAGAATGAAGTTCACCCTGGAGTTAACAGACCAACCTTGCGGTATTATCTGATGTTCCGTATCGGATAAGGTGAAATAGTATTCTCGTTCCTCCAAAGTAAATCGAGGCAGGCCAAAATAGTCCTGAATTTCAGGTTGAGTCAGTATAGTCAGGCGCTTTTTATTGGTATTCATTTTTTTAATTCTTAATATGGCAGGGTTACATTGAGTATGTCACTTTATCTTTTCCTTACCACCTTTAATAGACATAGATTTATACCCGTTATCTTTCAAGTTGCTTCTTTGTTGGCTGCACTCACCCGGTCACATCGTTCTCTATGACATAGTTATCAATGCTCCCGGGGATTCGCTCCCTTGCCGTCGCGACGCATCTTGAAATCCATAGGGTATAGATCTAATTATTTAATGTATAATCTTGATTATTAAGATTAAATATATTGTCTGGTGTGTGGTTCTAATTGGCAATATTATATTTTAATTTATGGTGTTTACGTGTAATTAATTATGACGTGAATCACGATATTGAAAATTAGATTATTAATTTATTGATTTTTTTGTATGGTTTGTATTTTTATACATAGTTTAAAATAAATTATAGATTGAGAAATTAAAAAATCCAACGAGATAATACATCTTCTATTAAGAAGCAGAATGCCAAATGTTAATATTTTTCAAATCTTACGATTTCATTTAAGTTAAACTTAAAAATAGTGTAACACCTTGTATTAAGTGAAAGCCTATAGCTATAACTGAGTTTAAGGACTGAGTGTAGTAGTGCTATTGGTTATTTAACTTAGTAAACCGGTGGTAATTCACATAGGATATTCTATGTAAATGAAAGAGAGACATATCCCTTATAGCTTAACGATACCTATGGATTTTTCGCTGGATTAATATCACTTCTTATTTGAAAAGGAGATTACTCATCGTGTCTAAACTGGCAATACATGGTGGCTCTTCCATTCGAACAATGTCTTGGCCTGGGTGGCCTACAAGTTCTCCCGAAACTGTAGATAATCTACTTTCTGTTTTAAATAGTCAGCGTTGGTCAATAAGTGGACCATACCGTGGGGTACCTTCTTTTGAACAGCGTTTTGCTGAAGCTTATGCACGTTACACGAATGCTAATTATTGTGTTCCTGCTTCCAGTGGTACTGCCAGCTTGACTATGGCTTTAGAGGCAGTAGGGGTCGGAGCGGGTGATGAAGTCATTGTACCTGGTTTATCTTGGGTCGCTTCAGCATCAGCTGTTCTTAATATTAATGCTATTCCAATGCTAACCGACGTGAATCCTCAGACAGGGTGCTTAGATCCAAATGCGGTTGAGGAAGCAATTACTTCTCGCTGTCGTGCGATTACAGTTGTACACCTCGGTTCTGCGGTTGCAGATCTGAATGCCTTAATGCATATTGCAGAAAAAAATAATTTGCCACTCATTGAAGATTGCTCTCAAGCACACGGTGCTCGTTTTGCTGGTCAACATGTGGGGACATTTGGTATTGCTGGAACGTTCAGCATGCAACATAGTAAGCTGTTGACCAGTGGAGAAGGTGGAGCGGTACTAACTCAAGATGAGCAAATTGCTAGACGATTAGCCCATCTACGCGCCGATGGACGTACATTAAGCAGTGTACCACCACCGTTGGATCATATGGAGTTATTAGAAACTGCTGAGTTAATGGGTTCGAACTATTGCTTGTCTGAATTTCATGCCGCAATTTTGTTAGCTCAATTAGAAAAACTTGATACCGAGAATGCTATCCGGCGCTGTAATGCTGAATATTTGGATGAGCTGATGCTGCAAATTGGCTGTTTTCCTCAGCAAACCACTCTGGGTACCACTGAACGTGTCTATTATAGCTATGTCATTGGATTACCTGAATCTGTCTTAGAGAAGGTTTCAGTAGAAAAACTGGCAGAAGCCCTGTCAGCAGAGCTGAATTTACCTTGTAAGCCTATGTATGCCGCATTAAATCAATGTACGTTATACCAACCCGAGAGTCGGCGGCGTTTCGCATTAGGAAAAGACTTTCAGTCATCCGTTCAGCCGCAGCGTTTTAGTCTGCCAATAGCGGAGGTATTCTCCCATAGCCACATTGCCTTGCCGCATCATTTTTTACTTGCAGAAGAAACTGACATGCTTGATGTCCAGCGTGCTCTGGAGAAGGTAATGAGCCATGCCGAGCATCTGTGAATCTAAAAGGTCAAAACTATTATGACGTCAACACATTGCCATCGTTTTGTGTTCATCCGACACGCAGAAGCAACATGCAATCTACAGGATGACCATGTGTTAATCAGTTCAGTTTTGCCTGATTCACCACTGACGGAAATGGGCCAGCAACAAGCACAATTATTAGCAGATAATTTTCCCAAGGAGTTAATCGGAGACAAGATATTTAGCAGCCCAATGGTCCGAACAATGCAAACGGCCAAATTTCTCACTGCACGGTACAATTTACCGTTGATATCTGATGAGCGTTTGGAAGAAGTGCGTATAGCACCTTCACTGATACCGCCATTAAGTTTGCCGGAATGGGATGCAATGCTGGAAGAACGTTTGAATAGTCCCACAATTAAAGTAAGACCTGAAGTAGAAACTGTTATTGAACAACGAGCACGAGTGACCGATTTCTTGCGTCAACGGCACCAACAGCGTGGCCGGGAAAAGGTCACTCTGATCGTTTCCCATGCATTCACTATAGAGTTAGCAATGTTTGTGTTGCTAGGGCTGGAAATCTCCCTATTACAACGCTGGCATATGCGTATTAGTAATACAGCATTGCACGTTATAGAGAATGAAGAGATAGGTGGAAAATCTAGGCTTGTTCTTGTTAACGCGAAAAATCATTTGAGATTATGGCTTTAAAGGTAAGAAGATAAAACGTATGGCTGCAAAATTTGAACGATTACAACAACTTTCCCGGCACACTGATTTTTCAGCATTGGTTCCACCTTTAGTGGGATTTGCGGCTGATAAAGCGCTTGCCATTGTAAGACATTATCCGCAAGCAGATACTGCGCTGCTACGCACCCTCTACAGTCAGTACATCACTGAGCACCCCGACTGGATAAAACAGGTTGAGAAAGTTTGTGGTCCTGCCCCCTGGATTATTCGCAGTGCGGGTTTGGAGGATGGTGATACTTTCGTGAATGCTGGAGGCTATGCCAGTATCATCTGTCATTGTCCGGCAGATTTTAGTGATACGCTTTCTGCGGTAGCTTTCAGTGGATTTGAACTTCAATCCATTGAACAGCAACGGTTAAGTGATCCGGGTTATCAACCGCAGCCAATCACCTGTTTTGTTCAAAAATTGATTGAAGGTACGCCATCTACAGTGGGCGCTTTACAGGCTCCGTATCTGACAGACGATGCATGTCATGATTTAAATAAAATTATCAATCAATTACATCAATATCTCTCTGAAATTGCGTTAGACACTGAGTGGGTTTTGGAAACGGATCATGGCCTGGTTTCCGTGACCGGATTGACTTTACATGCCTCTGAAGGTATCCGGGGAGAACTGGCGTTCGGTTTTGGTTTTGCGTCGGCACAATCCCCCGGCTCAAGGGCAAACTCTGTGGCCTATCATTGGCCAACGTTAGCTGCACCTTTGTGGTATGGCGCTCAATTATGTCAGGTTCGCGTGGATAAGATTTGGTTAGTACAGGCACGTCCCGCTCCGGGTTATGTACTTGAGCGTCAGGTTGAACAGTTAACCACTGAAGTGAAAGAAGAGCTGGCACGTAGTATGCAGGTGGTTCCCGTAACAACATTGCTGCATCCTGCAAAGCCTAATTTAGGCGTTTTCCTTTCGGCATCCACATTAGACGATGCTTGGTCTCGTTATTTGCGTCTTCCTTTGCCAGTGCGATCCACTCTTGTGGCTGTCTTCGTTGAATCAGGCGTTGCCAGTGAACATGCTGGCATCATGTTCCGTCAACAAAAATTGCCTGTTTTTCTTACCCAGTTAACCAATATCCCCGCAGTTCCTTTGGTCATTATTAATAGTGTGGGAGAGCAAGCCTACTTTAGTGCGCAAAAACCACTTATCGAATTGGAAACGGAAACCATTGAATCGGTTAATTTGCCCGCTGCTGTACAGCATATTTTTGACGATAGAGAATCTCTGCCCACTACGGCGCTGTCTTCTCAAGATCTTTCGGATGTTTTGCAACGTGCGCTGGCTGGCTTACCGGTATTAGAGGAAAAAATCGGTGTTTCAC
Organism: Photorhabdus heterorhabditis; assembly: GCF_001280945.1. Taxonomy (NCBI): domain Bacteria; kingdom Pseudomonadati; phylum Pseudomonadota; class Gammaproteobacteria; order Enterobacterales; family Morganellaceae; genus Photorhabdus; species Photorhabdus heterorhabditis. Next base: position 5,625 of record NZ_LJCS01000023.1, read on the forward strand.
TCAGGCAACGTACTCTTTTTCCAATGGACACATGGTTACAGCATGGTGACATTGTCCGAAGCCCAAGTTTAACAGGTTGGCTCCTGGCACAAGTCGGTGAGAAAGCAATGACGCTCTACCCTGCTCATTGGTCAGCAACTGACGAAACAACAGATTATCTCTGTGCTTTCAGAGCCAAAACCGATCCGCAATCGACATTACCGCACTTATGTAAGGCTATCCCAACATTGGCAGACAAGATCAGGCAACTCAATGACCTGCGCCTGCTGATGTTATTTATCAAAGCCGAATCATGGATTGAGAGAATTCCCTCAATGCCATTGGCGCAATGGATTGATGTTGCGATAACGTCCCCAAATGGGGATGGGCGTCTGCTACTGGAGTGTCTACTTCATGTGCTCGCAGATACAGACATTATTCCCATTTATGAAGATGCAGACCGGATCAACATTTTACACGCGTTAACCCAGGCAGCAGGTTCTACACTTTCTGTTCACGAACTGTTTGAAGTTATCCATCATCGCCAATTGTCACCGATTGCACTGGCGAATCTGGTTTATGCGCCCGAAGCGTTTGCTGACTATGTGGCTTTCCTGTCTCCACTTAAGCGCTTTAAAGCAGCCGCAGCACTGGCAGGAGCGAGTGAAGCTGCTGATTTGCTACAAGCTACGGATAGCCTGATGAAAGCGTTACATCAGGCGAAATTATTCACCTTGAGGGCACTTTGTCGCATAGATTTAGTGGATACTTACGATCAGGTACTCAAGGCGGTATTAGCCGATGTGGTTGATAGACATGAGCTGATCACGTATCAAAATTATCTAGATCTGCTCAGCGATTGGATGGAGTTTGCTCAGCTATCAACGCTTTCTGCCACAGAAAAATCGGCATTATGCGTTTTCCAGGGATGGGTAGAACATGTTCGTCATAACCCTATGCCGGATACTTTTTTTCTTGAATTAAAAGAAGATGTTGTAGAAATCTTGGGGGATGATTTCTTACGTTGGCAGGTTTTAATGCCTGTCGCCGGTAATATGACACCGGAACAGCTACCGATAGAAAATGCTCACCAGTTACACAATCTATTGCATCAGTGGATGCTGGTTCGTTTCCGGGCTGAATCGGGGCCTGATCTACCTGCGCTTTTACATAAATTGATCAATATCGCTGATGGTTTTGGTGATGCCCGCTCTTGCCTTTTAAGGTTAACTAATAACCTCTTTGAGATTTCTCTGCCCTTTGTCGTACACAAGGCCAGTTTCCTCTTTAATGAGAAGGAGTTGGTTGTTGAGTTCTGCGAGCTTCCGAATGCCCCGGAAGAGGAGATTGGTCGCTTATATGTCTTCGATGCATTGGCTTCACGTATTTCAGAATGGAAACCACAATGGCAGATATCATCAAATCGGGTCTGCCAATTAGGCACTTGGACACTTTTCTTACGTTTAAAGCGCGCTGATGGCTTACATTGGCAGAGACAGGATCTCGAACAACTGGTGCTTTGGTTGCGGGTGCTATTCGATACTGCTTATGATTTCTCCTATGTGCCTAATGATGAAGTTTCTCATGTATATGACATGCTGGGACATTCTCCCTGGAGTGATCTATTCCACGCTTATGTTAATTACCGGGCTGTGATTGATTTTTCTGTTCAGCGTATCACAGTTTATTCGTTGCCCTTTGCCTCAACGCTCGCTGCACTCTGTCTGAATGAATCTATACGTGATGAGGTCACCAGCGCTTACCTTGCTGGTTTTGACCATGCCTGGGATGCTTTTCACCGAATTATTGAGAAGCTGGAAAAAACAGAGGATGACCAAGAACAGTGGGAATGCCTTCACACCACCGCAGGGCAGATGGGATTACTCTTTTCAGCAGTATGGCCAGAGCAGACGTTGATGCGGATGGTACAAAAACCACTCTCCCGGGTTGGGGCTGAACGGATCGCAGTCAGCTTGTTACATCGTCGTGATTTGTCGGCTACATTGCAGCGGTTGGTTACTGCTCCAGAAAATGCCGGATTGCGTAATTTAGTTTTGCACCACGTTCCTGAAATCGCGGTAAATGCAGGTTCTGCTGCCTCAATCGCAGGTGAAATCGCGATTTGGCAAAGTCAGTTTAAACGCTGCAAAGAGTACTTGCTTGCCTATCATGCAAATGTACTCTCTGAGGGCCAATGTCAACAATTTGTCAGACAACTTAGTCTTATCCCTTATGGCATCACAGAGGAAATTGAAACGTATATTCAACGTGCTCTGGCTCCCATAGCCACAGAGGGGAAAGGCCGTTTTAAATTGTCTGAAGTTGATCCGATTGCGATTATTAGCACTATGCGGACAAAATGAGGGCAGAATGACTAAATACCTAGGCAAGGTTGCTAGAATACAGATTACCCCCTCAGAGTTAGTGGCGAAGTTATTCGCCACTGAATATGCTCAAAACGGTGATGGTTATGTATCAGCCTGCGCTCTGGGACAAATATGGAGCGACCTAAGTCTTCTTACTGAAGTCAGTCAACAGCCGTTATCTGTCCGCCGTCAGGCCAAATGTTCTGCTACACATGCGCAACAGGCCGCTTTGTCTATCGCTGGTGGTCATAAAATCACGGCTGAAACGGAGTGTTCTCAACAAATAGGCCTTGTATTGCAAGGTCAATTTTCTCCCTGGATGGATCTACTGACCCGTATTTTGGCACTCCCCTTGCCAGAGTGTTATGGCTATGATTTAGGGGATACCGAAGTCTGTGTGGATGATGCAATCCGTTTTGCCCGCCAGTTTGCCTCCGGGCGTTCCATCGTGGTTGTCGGTCTCCGCAGTGGTGGGAGTTTTCTTATTCCACGTTGGGTTGCAGGATTAACTCAGATTAATGGTGTGCCCCCTGCATGGCTAACACTGCGCCCTTTAAGGCATATTAACGCCTATTGTCAGTACCATCCTTCAGAGTTGGATACTCTATTTCGTCTTCTTGACGCACAATCTGAACGTCCAGACGTCGTGATTGTTGATGATCAACCCGATACAGGCAATACCGTTGAAAAACTTGCGGAATGGTTAGCCTTCAAAGCAGAAAACATCTGGTTTGCCAGCATTGGGCATGTGAGAAAAATCACAACATCAGCTTCATGGTCAACCGTATTTGTGCGATCACCACTGATGACACGTGAACGGCGTTCACTCTGGCAACTGTTGTTAAAAAATGATCACCGCCATTTTCTTTCTACATTGATTTCTGCGATACCAGCGTCTGATTTACTGAATTCGACAATAATAAATAACGCGGATACACAGATCTTTATCCATTGCCCAACAATGGAAAAAAGATATGGCTTGGGTGAGGCTTGGTTGCCTTGGAACTCGCCAGCAATGGAAAAATATGCAAGAAGGTTGATTAACCCCAAAAAAACTCCCTTGTTAGTCACGGATAAACATGAAACGCCATTGTTGCACCTGAGATTTATTGGGGAAAGCACCTATGGACTCACGGAATTCAATCGGGTGAAGCAAGCCAATACTGCCCATCCTGAGGCGTGGTTTCTTGATGGTTATCATATTGCTCAACATCTTCCGGGATTGCGGCCATTACGGGATCTTATGGCTGAAACACCTCATGAAAATCATCAAGTTTGGCTTACACAGTGCAACGCTGTTATTCAGTCTGTCAGCCAATCACCATTAATAGATATTGTCGGCCAGCTACCTCAGATTCCAATAGGAGCAGCCATTCGTAATGCATGGGAACGCCTGCAACACAAAATGGGTAAAAGTAAATTGAGTGAACACAAATTACCTGACTTACCCATTTGGCTCGATTCACTCAATATTCCTCCTTTTGCAGGAAGTACCCGACCAATACGCTCTTCCCTTAGCTATGCCTTTGGTGATTGGCACTGGCAAGTTGACAAGGATGGGCATCTCTACCGTTTTCATCAGGAGGCTAACTGGGGAGGGATAAGCTGGCCAGAATTGGAGATAGCTGTTTTTCTGTTGGTATATCAACTGCCGCCCGCCACATTACAGCTGATGTACAACAGTAACCAGACAGAGAATGATAATTTACCAGTGATATTCACTTCCTTACCTGTTGCGCTGCTTTTGCTGCTTGACGGTTTCCGCCGGGAAGTACGTCAATTTAGCCCTATAGGTAAGATGCGATTATGTGAAGATCTCACCTTGTTATTCCAAACTTTTATCCAGTACCACAACTTGATTATTGAAAGCATCGCGAATATGCAACCGACTGAAATATCGGGGAGTGTCTATGAGTAAACCTGAAAAAATCGCCTCTGCTGTTGGCGTACCGGCACCAAACTTACGTGCTCTATCTGCAAGTGGTGCTATCGTCAGACTGAGTGATGGAAAAGACTATATTGACCTGATGAATGGCAAAGGTAGCATCACGTTGGGACATCATCATCCGGTAGTCACAGAAGCAATAATCTCCAGTTTAAATAATGAACAGGGGTCTTCCACCTGCTGGTCAGAGCCTTTTGAGGCTCTTGCAGAAATCATTGTTGCTGATAGTGGTATCCCAAATGGGCAAGTTGCTTTTTTCAGCTCAGGAACTGAAGCCTGCCGTGCTGTTGTCCAGTGTGCACGGAAGATAACAGGCAAAAAAATCATCGCCAGCGCAGGTTACCACGGCTGGGGGGATTTATGGGCTTCGCCTTCCCATTTTTTGCAGCCAAATGAAAGCGGCATTATCGATTTCTACTTCATCCCTGAATTACTGGCTGATGTGTTAGAAAACTATCATGGCGAAGTCGCAATGGTGATGATTTCTCCCGACTATGTACATCTCAAACCAGAAACATTAAAAAAAATAGCTCATCTTGCCCGTGAATATGGCGTTCTATTTTGCAGTGATGAAGTCAAAAATGGCTATCGTTCAGTGACTGGTTCTGCGTTACCACAGGTTATTGGCGAACAGGCTGATTTTTATACCTTTTCCAAAGGACTATGCAATGGGCAACGCTTATCCTGCCTCGTCGGGCCAACTGAAATGATGCAAAAAACTAAACATATGACCTATACCGCCTATTTTGACACAGTGCCTATTGTTGCTGCTTTAGCCACATTGAAATATATGCGTGACGAACAAGGCTACAAACGTCTGGTCACGTGTGGGTCAATGCTGGCAAACACATTACGCACACTGATTGCGCAGGCAGAGTTGCCAATAAAAGTCATGGGGGATGGGCCATTACTGCAATTTATCTGTGCAACGCCAGAATTGGATGAGGCTTTCTATACTGCTTGCGGTAAACACGGCCTGTTACTGTATAAGTTTGATAATCAGGCTGTTTCGCTGGCAACTGAAGCCGTTTTAACGAAATTGGAGATCCACTTCAAACAGGTATTTTCAGAACTTGCTCTACACTTCTCTACGCAGCACCAAATCCATGTCTCTATCGAGCGACAAATGGAAGCTGCATTCAATATGATCGACGGTGCCAGTGATATTATGCCTGCTGCCGATGCTATTCATTGGTTACAAAGGTATGCCTTATGAGCAGAATAAAAGACTGGTATGGTAAACGTCTGACCTTAATTGCTCCACATCCCGATGATATTGCTTATTCGATAGGTGGTTTCGTCTCACAACTGGCGGCTGTATCCACATTAGAGGTTGTGACCGTATTTACCCAAAGTCGATGGGCGCTCCCTAAATCCCTGCGTGATGCGGGTTCCGCCGTTATCAGTAAAGTACGAGTAAAAGAAGAGCAGACTTTTTGTCAAAATTTTAAGATGAAGTTATACCCTCTTGGGCTCTCAGATTCCAGCCTGTCCGGCTATGACGATGGGAGTGAGCGCCAATTGCAATTTACTCATGGACAACTTACTAATGACATACGAACTTCAATCGTATTGGAGAAGCTACAGCAGGTCTTGGCAGGGTCCAGCCCTGATGTTGTGATTGCGCCAGCCGCCATTGGTCATCATATCGACCATCAGATTGTCCATCACGCCATTTGTTCACTACATAATCATCAATGGCAACTTGCTTTTTACGAAGACCTGCCCTATGCAGCTGAATTTACACTGGATATTTTGGAAAAACAGTTGGCAGAGCGAAAATTCAGCATACTAGAAGCCATCAGTATCGATCAAACATTAGCAGATAAATATGCAGCACTATCTAATTATGCCAGCCAAACCGATCAGGAAACGATTGATGCAATTATTGTCCATGCACAACGTCTGGCACAAACATGTTTCCATACCGGGCAAGCAGTTTACCATGCAGAAAGATTTTGGGAGAAATCATGTCAATATCAGTAGGTTATATTCGTCAATTAATTATCAAAATCGCCTGTGAGACAACGGGAGATGACGCAGAAGAACTCATCAAGCGAGGATGGTTAGAGATCCCTGCACGGGATGCCATTGAATTTATGGTACGTCTGGAAGCACTCCTTGACTGCACTCTGGGTTGGTCGAAATACGAACATTTGTCAATGGGAATTAATAACCTCGCAGAAATAATAAACAAGAAGCTTAATGCACAATCATCTGATGAACCAATGCCATTATCACCTTAATCATAGGTAAAAAAATGATAAATACCGAAAAAAATGGTATTGATATACCTTTTAATAACAATAAGTTACATGAAAAAAGCAATGTTTCATCCTGTTTACTTCAAGATAATGCGCATTCTATGCATAAAATTGAGTTGCGTTTTGAAGATGTTGCTTATCCTTTCTGGATAGGGAGCCACTGCACAGAGGAAATTTCGGCGCATTTAGCTGAGATGTCGGCGTCTTCTCTGCATATCATTACTGACGATACCGTAAACCAGCTTCATGCTGCTCCTTTCGTACAACGGCTAACTCTAAAAACAAAGGTGCCGGTTTGGGTCTGGTCAATTCCAGAAGGAGAAGCAAATAAATCACTCAATACATTGGATTATCTGGCAAATCAATTGCTTAATACGGATGTTGATCGCAAAAGTGTTATTGTCGCGATGGGAGGGGGGGTTATCGGCAATATAGCAGGGCTGCTGGCCGCGCTACTATTTCGTGGTATTCGTTTCGTGCATATTCCCACTAGCCTGATTGCAATGAGCGATTCTGTTATTTCTCTTAAACAAGCGGTGAACATGCCACAAGGCAAAAATCTGATGGGTTGTTTTCATACGCCAGAAGCGGTTTTTGCTGATACTGCTTTCTTGCTGACGTTGCCGTCCCAACACTTGCGATCTGGATTATGCGAAATCATTAAAAATGTGCTGATATTAGAAACCGAAAATATCCCATTTTTAACTAGGACACTGAATGCAGAAGCGGATTACGACGAACAAACACTTGCATGCATCGTTCAGGCGGGGGCTTTGACCAAACAAAAAGTCATGGTTAACGATAAGCGGGAGAGACATCATGCCCTTGTATTCGAATATGGTCACACTGTAGGGCACGCTATCGAATTAAGCTGTAATGGAAGACTGACTCATGGTGAATCTGTGGCTCTTGGCATGATAGTCGCAGCTGAAGTTTCTCACACCCTTGGTTTATTGACATCACAAGCACGTGATATGCACTACCGCCTGATTCACCTTAACGGCGTCGATATTAAGGCACCTGTAGGAACAACCCTGGAAGCCATTATGCAGATACTGCAATCTGATAATAAACGTGGTTATCTGCGCGCGAAGCCCAATGAAATTCCGATGATTCTGTTAAATGAATTGGGAACCCCCCTTTGGAGTGGTGAAGGGCATCCTTTAACGCTTGTGCCGACCCTGTAAATAATTCTGTGTATTTGCCTTTCATTAAATGTGGCCGTCCAGGCGGTCACCGAACTCAATAATAAAACGACTCATCGCTTGTTTCCAGTTTTGGATCGGCATGCTCCATTTTTTTGAAGCTGATTCAATCGCCAAATAGATAACTTTACGCACAGAATCTTCCGTTGGAAATACCTTACGTTTTTTAATCGCATGGCGGAGCACACTGTTGAGGGATTCTATTGCATTCGTCGTATAAATGGCTTTACGGATATCTTCGGGATAGGCAAAGAACATGTTTAGATTCTCCCAATGGGCGTACCAACTCTTGCTGATTTGTGGATATTTGTCATCCCACGCTTGAGCAAATTTATCGAGTGCTATCAATGCTGATGCTTCTGTTGCTGCTCGATAAATTGTTTTCAGTCCGGCGGTTACCGCTTTGTAATCTTTCCATGAGACATATTTTAAGCTATTACGCACCATATGGATGATGCATAACTGGATCTGAGTTTGTGGATAAACGCTATTTATCGCGTCAGGAAAACCTTTTAGACCATCAACACACGCAATGAGAATGTCCTGAACACCCCGATTTTTCAGCTCAGTAAGCACCGATAACCAAAATTTAGCCCCTTCATTTTCAGCTATCCACATACCGAGAAGTTCTTTATGACCGTCAGTATTAATCGCAAGTGCAAGAAAAACTGACGGGTTGATAACACTACCGTCGTGTCGCACTTTCACAACAATACAGTCAAGATAAACAATGGGATACAGTGACTCCAGGGGGCGATTTTGCCATTCTTGAACTTGTTCTTTTACTGCATCTGTGACTTTGGAAATCAGTGTTGGAGAGACATCCGCATCGTACATCTCTTTGAACGTTGCCACGATTTCACGCGTTGTCATGCCTTTAGCATAGAGGGCGAGAATTTGGCTATCCATCTGCGTAATACGAGTTTGATTCTTCTTGATTAATTGAGGTTCAAAGCTGCCTTCACGATCCCGTGGCGTGGTCAATTCAAACTCGCCATCATCGGTCAGTAACGTTTTAGAGGAATAGCCATTACGAGTATTAGAGCCTGATTTAGCGGCATTTTTTTCATGCCCTAAATGCTCAGTCAGCTCTGCATTTAATGCAGTTTCGACGGTAAGTTTAGTCAGCATTCGGGTGAACTGATTAAGGTCAGCTTCCGTTTTGATGCCTTTTGCAAATTCAGCTGCAAGTGCTTTAAGTTTTTTCTCGTCCATAATATGCCTGCTTTGTTGTTGGATGTAACATATCAAAAGCAGGCAAATACACAATTTAAATTACAGTCTCCATTTTTCATCATCAACTTTGAACCCTATCGGGGGATGGGCAAAAATAGCCAATACAGGAATAGTACAGTACGCTCATCCGTATTGCTTTCTCCTTCATAGGATGAGCGACTATTTTGTTACAGATTAACTACCCAGGAAAAATCAGAGCGGGTCCAGATTTTTCCCGCAGTGTTATTAATCTTCTTTTTCGGAATAAGGGCGAACGTATTTCATAATACAGTCAAGTTTTTCGCAGGTTTCCTGCCATTCTCTTTCTGGTTTGGAATCTCTGACTAGCCCCGCGCCAGCCTGAAGCCAACAGCGTCCTTTATGTTGATAGAGAGAGCGTAATACCAGCGCGGCATCCAGTTTACCTGAGCTATCTAATAACATGACGCAACCGCTATAGAGCCGACGGGGTTCACCTTCATAGCGTGAAATTGCCTGTAAAGAAGGTTTCTTCGGTATCCCCGAAGCAGTGACTGCCGGGAATAGGACGATGAACGCATCCCAACGATTTTTGTCTGTTTGTAGTAATCCTTTTACTCGTGATGCCAAATGTTGTACCGAACCACGTTCACGAATAGCCATAAATTCTGACACACAAAGCGTTTCAGTCTGACAAATCGGCGCCAATTCTTCTAATGCCAGTTTGGCAGAAACTGCGTGTTCGGAGATTTCTTTCGGGTCAGAAAGTAAATCTGCACGTAGCTGTTGATCTTGCTCTTTGTCATGGGTCAATGCTCTGGTACCTGCCAGTGGTTGGGTGCTGACCCAACCTGAACCATCCGCCTCAACCACGGTTTCTGGACTGAAACCATAAGCAGAGAAATCTTCATCACGTAAGAAGAAAGAGCGGGCAGGCGTGTTAGCCTGACGGCCCAACCAGTAGCTATGTGTCATATCAATATTGGACCCAAGCTCTACTTTGCGTGACAGGATCACTTTTTGGTAGTGACCTTCGGCAATGTCCTTAACCGCATTCGCTACGTTAGCTTGATAATGTTTTGCCGCGTCTGATGTATTGATAATTTCCATATGTTTTGTATATGGGAAAGCCGGTGTGCTTGATTGATCAGCTTGCATGATTTTCTCGCTCAATATAGCGATCTGATCTTCTTCAAGTGTCCGTATCAGAACCTGTCCTTGAGTTATGCGTAATTCATGCTGTGGAATAGTGATTTTAATGAGTGCTTCATCTTGTTGTTCTAATGGTAATCCATAGGTCATATGGGAAAACTCAAATAGTGTTCTTCCATAAGCACGCCAGTCTTTGATAGGGAGAGCATTAAGCGCCTGCTCAAGCTTTTGACTTAATGTATTAATATCGTATGGATGATGATTACCTTGTGAATCAATCAATTGTCCCGATGCATTTACACTTATAGTCGCGGCACAGCCCATCCCCAATGACCATTCATCTTTTGCTTCATAGAGCGTACAAGGTTGTGAATCATTATCATCTGAGAGCAAATGAGTGATGAGATCTAACGGATTACGGGTAATAGCGATAGTGTGTTCATGATATTGCTGCATTGGATGGCCATGTTCTGCTTGTGCCATCTGTATTAATTGGCGTTTGTCGATTTTTCCTACAGTGGTTAATGGCCAATACGCCACAAACAACCATTGATCAGGGATTTTATGGCGTTGAACGCCTTTCTGATGCAAAAATGCCTGTATCTGTGCGGGTTCTGGTTGATTGCCACTCTTGAGCAGGCAGGTGCAAATGCGTTCACCCAATAGTTCATCTGGAACAGCAATGACAACCGCGTCATTAATGTCAGGATGTTGCAGCAACAATGTTTCAACTTCTTGCGTCGAAATTTTCTCCCCACTGCGGTTAATCTGCTCTTTAATTCGACCTTCAACGATCAGGTTGCCATTTGAAGTCATACGAACCAGATCGCCGGTACGGTAGAATCCATCAGTGGTAAAAGCGACGGCATTATGCTGTTCTGCACGATAATATCCGGTAATGGTGTAGGGGCCTCGTGTAATAAGTTCACCTACCTCACCGGGTGCAACAGGTTGCAAATTGGCATCGACGATTTTGATCTCATCTTCTTCTGACAGCGGGCGCCCCTGGGTATTAATGATGACCTCGTGGGGATCGTCCAATCGGGTGTAACAGAGTAATCCTTCTGCTGTACCAAATACTTGCTGCAAAGGACCAAGGCGTATCATGACCTGTTCAGCCAGTTCCGGTGTGAGCCTGCCACCACCGACTTGTAAGCAACGCAAGGATGAAAGGTCGCTTTGTTCCCAGTCGCGGGCCTGTTCCCAGAGGCGTGCAAGAGCGGGAACTAATGCTAAATGTGTCACCTTGTGCCGTTCGATCAATGGCATGGCTTCATCACAGCTGGCGGTATCACTCAAGAGTACACATCCCCCTTGGGAAAGGGTACCCAGAATACCGGGGCTGCCTAAGGTGAAATTATGGGCAACAGGCAATACGGCTAAATAAACACTGTCCGTATTTATCGCACATAGACGGGCAGAGAGGACAAAATCATAGGTATAGGCGTCGTGCGTACGCGGAATTAATTTCGGTGTACCGGTTGTTCCGCCTGAAAGTAACAAGACAGCAATATCACTATAGGTTGGTCCAGGAACATTGAGCGGTTCATCATCAATGGATGCTAATGCGGTAAACTCCTCCGCTTCTCCATCAACGATAATGTGTTTCAGATCGGGACAAGATGCCGCCACTTCCCGCGCCATTTCCCGATAATCAAAACCATGAATACAATCAGGGATAATGTAAGCCACCGGGCGCGCAATCTGGCAAAGCGCATGAATATCATGTGCCCGTTGTGTAGGCATTAATAACACTGGATGAGCACCCAGTCTGAACAAAGCAAAACAGGTGATGACAAAGGAGATGCGGTTAGGCAGTTGTACTATGACGTTATCACCACGACGTATTCCACGGTGAAATAATCCACTGGCCAATCTTTCTACGGATTGGTGCAATTCGCGGTAAGTTAGCTGTTGTTCTTGATAGATCAGCGCTGTTTTATTACCCCAGATACTAGACCAACCGGCAAGTTGTTGGTCCAGCGTTTTGCCATTCCAAAGATAGTCTGGCGTCATAGTCAGTGTTTTCCCTAGGATAGAAAAAGGTGCCATTATGCGAACTCCTGTAAATAGACATATTGTATAAACTGTGTAACGTGACGAATAACGCTCTGAGGATCTTGAGTAATATAAAAATGGTCGCCGGCAACTTCCTGGCAGCAATACGAAAGGTTTTGCGAGTCATCTGCAAGCCAATGATGCCACTGCTGAACTTCCATAGCAGAAGCTTCTTGGTCTTCGTTGCCATAAAGCAATAGCGTTGGTGTTTGCAGTTTTACTGAATCAGGTTGAATAACATGGTGATAGTGCTCTGTAGCAAAAAAGTCAGCTCGTAGCATGGGTAAGAACAACTCAAGTAATCCGGGATCTTCTCGTAACATCGGACTGCAACCGCCGATATCAATCAGCTGTTCAATGAATTCATGATCAGGCAATCCGCTCAGTTGGCGGTGGGATTGAAGATGGGGTGCATGACACCCCGAAAGTACTAGTGCTTTGAGAGAACAATTATGCTGTTCAAGGCGTTGGCAAGTTTCAAAGGCGACCTGAGCGCCCATGCTATGACCAAACAGTATCAAGTTCTCTCTCTGTGCAGGAGTGAATGATACGATCAGATCGGCAAGTGATTGTGCTAATGGCTCAATCCGGGTGGCAGCATGTTCATTCATACGACTGTCATGTCCGGGGTAAATCACCAGTGAAGCCGCGATATCTGAATTTTCCAATGTGAACCATTGGCGGAATGCACTGCTACTGCCCCCGGCAAAGGGGCAGATTAGCAATGTGTATTTCGGTTTGTCGTGAGTCGTCAGGCATGGACGAATCATCGGGTGTGTAGGGAGTAGCCACGTCATCACTATTTTTCCTCAGTTAGCATCAATTGGGCTGGATCAATCCAGACTGGAGGTGATAAATCCTGGGTAACAGGCTCTCCCATAATGCGTAAAATTTGTTGCCATAAGTCTGCCAGCCGTAGTTGGTAGCCGTAGGCAAAAGCAGCGGGGCAGAGAGCGCCATTTAATACAGAACTTAAGGTATTGAGTAGAAACGCTACACCTTCAGCACCATCACATTCAAATGCTGTCATCCAGTTTTTGGTTGCCGGACAAAGAATTTGTGATGTTGTCTGATGCAGATAAGCTCCATACGGCTGACTGGCATTCAGGTAAAAGCTTTGCTCATTATTTAGATGATTTGGCGCATGAAGAACTGGCGTCCAGATAACCGGTCCATAACTGGCTTCCTGCGTAAGATAACCGGCAGGCCAGATCAGCGTCATTTTATGCATGACCAGGTTATGCATGTCTGGATCACTGGGGTCCAGATAGGATTGAACGTTTAACGTTATCGTTGTATCAGCAAAGCTGAGTTCAAAGCAATGAAATGCCTTGCTCCGTTGACCGACATAAACTATCTCTATTTGTTCCGGGCAATGACATGCCTGTAATAACAGGTCGAGTGCGGAAAATAGTAACTGGCGGCTGGTTGTCAGATAGCCACTTACCGGACGTTGCTGTGATAATTGGTTGATTTGTTGTGCCGCATGTAACCAGCTTCTACCGGCATGGCATTGACTGTAAAAGCTATTTACCCAAAACATAGCGGCATGTTGGTTGGCGGCTAACTGGTGTCTTTTGATGGCTTCGGCATCAAGCGGGTGTTCCTGAATGACAGAAATACCCCGCGTCAATAATGCCTGGGTTAATTGGTCACCTTTGCCACCAATAACCTCTGCACGTATGACCACACAGGCAATATTGATGTCGTCTGGCAGTTCATCTAATGAGCGAAATAGGGGCACATTGAAATCACGGGCAAGTTGTTGTGAACGGGTACTTCCTTGCGCCAGAATCCCAGCCAATTCCAGATCTGGCCGAGGTTGTAGAAACGCATTAAGATACAGTTCGCCAAATTTTGAACCGACAATCAGAACTCGCCGTGGCTTTATCATATGTTCTCCTCCTTAACTGGCTCAATAGCTGGAACTGGATTCAGGATGTCTTTCAGACAGGTAACCAGAGAGCCGACATGTTTGTGTTGGAATAGACTGTAATGATCACCATCAAGCTGTGTCACATTAACTGGCCCGAAAGCCTGCCAGCCAAGATCCCTTGAGGTGATTGTGGTTGGATCAAGGTAATCCATAAAATCAGGTAATGCCTGTACTGCCCGGATAAGACAGAAAGGCTGTGAAGTCTGCGGTGGACAGTAGTTAAGCAATGCACTCAGATTATGGCGCCACACCGAGTAAAGGGCCGTCAGCGAGCTATCAATTTGTGCAGATTGTGGCAAGGCTGCGTGTAGTGCTTGAAGGAATGTTTCAGTGTTAGCTGCGATAGCGCCGTTATCCAGCTCCAAATCAGGGAATTGCCCCTGTAAATCGAGCAGGAAATGACGATGGCAGAATGCATCATTCAGAGTCAAATCAGTGCGTATATTTGGCGCGAAACTATCAATCAGGATGCAATGAGAAACGCTTTCACCCACAGCCCGTAACTGATGCGCCATTTCATAGGCCACGAGTCCACCGAAAGACCAACCCGCCAGTGCATAAGGTCCTTTAGGCTGGAATCTACGGATTTGATTGATATAGTTAGTTGCCAGCGCAGCAACGGAAGGCTTATCGGTATTCAGGCTATCTGGCGCAAATGCTAACCCAATCATACGTTGGGTGTTGAAATTAGCCGCCAAATGGCGGTATCCCAGTAGATGACCACCAATAGGATGTACGATAAATAAAGCAGGTTGCTCAACGTTTCCTTTGTTCAGTATCACACCCTGGCAAGAATCTTCCGGTTGATGTTCAATAAATTCAGCCAATGAATGTACGGTATCGTAAGTTTGTAGCAGGCTGAGCGGGTATTGGCGATTGAACGTCTGGTTGATTTTCACCATTAGCCGTACTGCCGCAAGGGAATCTCCGCCAAGAGTAAAGAAACTCTCATGCACGTTGATACCTTGTTGCTCTAATACCGATTCCCAAAGGCTTAATACCGCTTGTCCGGTCGCGTTGAGAATCGTTGCCGATGGCATTGAATTAACTTCTTGCGCTGCTTCAACCAGAGTAACCAATGTGCGCCTGTTGATTTTACCGTTATCTGATACGGGGATCGTATCAAGAATGATAAATCGCTGTGGACACATCCAAACCGGCAAGGTTTGTTGCAACCAGTGGGGCAGTATCGGTAAAAGCTCTGTAGATACGGGGGCGTTGTCAGTTAAACGTAAGCCCGCGACGAGTTGCAATGCGCCAGTTGACGTCGTATGAGCAAACACTAATGCTTGCTGTATCTCAGGGTGCTCACATAAACAGTGCTCAATTTCGCCCAGCTCAATCCGGTAGCCTCGAATTTTAATCTGGTGATCATTGCGTCCCAGAAATTCGATATTACCGTCTGGTCGCCAGCGTCCTAAGTCACCAGTGCGGTAAAGTCGCTCACCGGTTTGAGGATGTGTGATAAATGCTTGTTCAGTTTTTTCTGAATCGGCCCAATAACCCAGTGCCAGTCCTTGGCCGCCAATATAAAGTTCACCGGTTACCCAGACCGGGCAAGGTGAAAGCGCGGAATTAAGCACATAGAAAGTCTGATTAGCCAAAGGTTTACCATAGGGAATGCTACGCCAATTTGGATCAACTTGTGCGATAGGATAGGCGATAGACCATATCGATGCTTCGGTAGCACCGCCCAAACTGAGAAGATTTAGTTCAGGGTGGAGAGCATATAATTTTGCCGGCAAATGGGTCGGTATCCAGTCACCGCTCATTAATATCCAGCGCAGACTATCCAAGGAATGTGGGTAGCTTCGGGCGTATTCCTCAAGCAGTTGCATAAATGCCGGAACAGAGTTCCAAACGGTAACCGATTCTTGTTGTAACCATGTCAGTAATTTATCGGGCTGCTTACTGTCACCAGGAGCAGGCATAACCAGTTTTGCTCCGCAACTCAGCGGGCCGAATAGGTCATAAACTGAGAGGTCAAATGTTAACTCTGAGATTGCCAGCACGCTATCGTACTCGTTGAGTGCAATGCGTTGGTTAATATCAAGGATGGTGTTGACCGCGCTCTGATGATCTATCATCACGCCTTTTGGTTTTCCGGTAGAACCTGAGGTGAAGATGACATAAGCCAAATCCTCAGGGTGTATGGATAAATTATGTTCACCGGGATTGACAGGTAAGCGGTTAAGTAATGTTTCATCCAGAGAGATGACTTGCACATTGTCAGGCCAGCTTATCTGTTGAATAAACTTAGGTTGGGTCAGTACGGTATCAACTTCTCCTGAGGCTAATAGCTGATGGATGCGCTGTTGCGGATAACTCGCATCAATAGGCAGATAAGCTCGTCCTGCTAATAAAATCCCAATCACCGCGACAACCTGTTCCCAGCCTTTTTCCATCACTACGCCAATCAGAGATGAAGTCTGATTTTCCTGCGCTTGCAGATGAGCCGCCAGTGTCAGGCTTTGTGACCACAAAGTGTGATAGTCGATTTGACGAGAGGCATCGACAACCGCAGTGTGTTGTGGGTAACGGTTTACTGCCTGTTCAATTAGCGAACAAAGGGTGTGTGGTGGAAATATGTTTTTTGTCGCATTGCTGTTCTGGCACAACGTGCGATCACTTGCCGGCAGCCAGTCAGGAAGTGGGGCGCTCCATTGGTAATCCGGTTCGAGCAGAGCAACGATACTGGCTTGATAATGGGCAAACATGTTTTCTGCAACTTGTGGCTGGAACAGTTGCGGCAAGATTGTCCATTTTAGGGTGACACCCCCCTCTGTGCTGGGAATTAGCATACAATCAAGATAAACATGGGGTGTTTGTGCACCAAAAAGATTTAGTGTTCCTAACCCTGATAGCCCTTTAACCGCAATACCGGTCGTATCGTTGAATACGATTGGCATTCCGGCGTTCAAGTTGTGATGATGCTGATTTTTCTCTCTGAGTACCAATTGCCCGTCAAACAGTGCATGTTGAAGATCCGATAACCACTGCCTTTGTATCCGGCTTACGGCATCACCGAAGCCTGTGATATTGCGTAAATCCACTTCCAACAATGATGTGGTAGACAAATTGCCGACTAACATATCGCAATGTTGTGGCATTAACAGGCGGTTGCTATGCAGGACATTGATAGTGAAATGCGCGTTGTTGCTCCATACCGACAGAATATGGGCAAATAGTGTGAGCATAACTTGTGAAGGGGATACCCGGTGTTTTGCTGCACGTTGTTGCAAACGCTGCCATTGTTGTGGGCTGATATATCCTGTCAGGCTCTGTTGATCGAGCTGCTGTGATTGGTGATCTTTCAGTGGTAACACCGGAGCATCAGGAAGTGAAGGTAAGCGATCAAGCCAGTATTGCCGGCTTTGTTGCCAGGTTTCTCCGGTTTTTTCATTCTCCAGTGCTTGAATATAGTCAGCAATAGTCGCCGCTGGCGGCTCTGGCTGCCAGTGAGGTTCCTGATACCAATGGTGTAAATCACGTAAGATTAACGTTAAACTTTTTCCATCGACCACCAGCAGGTCGATAGTCAAATGTAATAGATGTGTCCGGTCATCAGTATGGTAGAGCGTTAAGTTAAACAGCGGCCAGTTGTCGCTGGGAACCCCTTGAGTACGCAGTGTGTCACGGGCATTACTCAACTGTGTCTCGTGCTCATTCGGCATCATGTTACGGCAATCAATGACCGTCGGTGTATAGCAGGGCACTTCTGGCAGAATATGATATTGCCCATCTTTCACATAACCGCGTAATTGCCCATGATGGCTGATCACACGGTGCCAGGCAGTGGTGAAACGAGGCAGATCAAGCCCGTTGATAGCCAGTTCAGCGTAGAAATGGGCGATACCGTTACCAAACTGAAACAGTTGACTTTCTCCCAACCAATAAGCGTATTGCAGTGCGGTGAGTGGCAGAGTTTGCTCTGCTGCTGGTTCAGTTTGATGTGGTGTGGCAGGTGGCGCTGAATTTGTCTCGACTATCCGCAAAGTACGGCAAAATTCACGCAACTTAGGATGTTCAAACAGTTGTTGCAGATTAGCTTGTTTATAACCTTGGCGGCGTAGTTGCACCACCATTCGGGTAGCAATTAAGCTGTCACCGCCACTTTGGAAAAAGTCACTGTGACGCTGTATGGGTTGAGAAAGCAGTGAACACCAGAGTGTGATGACTTGCTGTTCAATATCATGGAGTTGGTCATCTTCTGTGGTTATGCTCTCTTTAGTTGTCACTATCAGCGGTAATTGCTGTTGCTGCTGAATTCTTAGGTGGATGCCATCATGTAACACGTTACCTGCCATAATCAGGTCATAACTGGATTCAGGATGCTGTGACCAGAAATCATAACGTGTATGTCCGGCAGGTGGCGTATGAAGATCATAATGTTCTATGTGTTCAGACGGGTGGCAAATTTGTACTAAAAGTGCGTTATAAGCAGCAAACAGCGCCTCAATAACACCCGGCTCTAGCACGTCATTCATGCAATACCAGTTAAATAGCAGATTACCATCCACTTCCATGACTTGGTGATCTAGCCAGACTTGCGGAGTTTGGCTCAGAACAAAGACCGGATCGCCCAGTAATTGAGTGATGGATTGTTTGATGGCGACCCCTTCCTGAACCATTCCTAACATACTGGTGAAAACTATGGGTGTCAGAGGTTGTCTGCTTTGAGCTTTATTATTTTGTTGGCTTTGTCGGCGGCCAAGTTCCCGCAATACTTCAACACCATTGACATGGTGATGGCTCAGTCGTTGCCAGAGCAAGGCTTGGGTTTTTTCCATGCTGGCACGCAGGGAGGTTGTCTTGCGTAAATCAAAATCCATCAACATGACCGAGGTAAAATCACCAATCAGATTTTGAACTTCTGGATGAAAAGGCTGCCGGTTAAAGAATGTCAGGTTGAGGGTAAACAGCGGATGACGGCTGTACCACTCAAGTGTATGCGCAAATAGTGTCAGCAGGCCAGCAGAAGGCGTCACGCCCCATTTTTTCCAGCTTTGTTTCAGTATCTGCCAGTCAGATTGTGCCAATCGACCTTCATAAGTCGTAAATTGTGGCTGACTACGTTGGTGCAGCTGTGGGTTCAACGGTAATCTTGGCGCTGGGGGCAGTGAAGGTAATTGTTCCTGCCAGTATGCCCACGATGCCCGCCACTCTTTACTTGCACGTTGCGCTTGTTCTGCCATCACATAGTCGCGGAAAGTAAATGCTTGTGGAGCCAATGGTTGCTGGCGATAGGCAAGTTGTAGATCGTCCATCATGATCCGGAAACTCTGTACGTCAAACTGCAACAGGTCCAAGTTCATATGTAAGCGACAATGTTCATTCGGTAGCAGCGAAACAGAGACTTCAAACAATGGCCACTGTTCGGCAGGTGGTACGTGATAGGACAGGGTATGGCGACGCTGAGCCAGTGTTTGTTCGCAAGCGGTGTTGCTCAGTGTACGCAAATCATCCTGTGATAAAGCATACCAGGGCGTTTCAGGCAAAATCCTTTGTTGCCCATCTTCATCCACGACCATGCGCAACATGCCATGACGCTGAATTAAAGCATTCCATGCTTTTTCAAAACGCGGGATATCAAAACTATCCAGTGCCAGATCCCATTCAAATAAGACGTGACAAGCTACACCACCAAAATCAATGGCCTGAGTACGACCAATCCAGTAAGCGTGCTGAATTGGCGTCAGAGGGAATGGTGCATGACGCTGGGAACTGTCAATCATGATTTTAGGTTGAGAAGAGCCTACTGGCTGTTCAGGCAATGCGTCGCCAATCAGCTCATTCAGCCCTTTCAGCGTCATATTCTGATAAGCCACTCCAGCGGTTAATCTAAAGCCAAATTGCTGGTGGATGACCGCATTCAGCTCCAGGAACAGCAGGGAGTCTAAACCGAATTGCAATAAATCCTGTTGTGGTTCCAAACGTTCAGGCTGTTCTAAGCGCAATAATGTTGCGACACGTTGACGCAACCAATTGAGCCGTTGTTCACTGTCCTGATATAGCGTGTTATCAGTAGAGCGTGCAGGAGGAGACTTATCAGCCGTCTGGGTAATATCAGCCTGTAAGCGGCGCAAAATATCAGGATGATGTTCATCCAATCGCATTGCCAGATAGCAAGGGAATGCGGTACGCAGAGACTGATTGAAATGCCAGATACCTTCATTTGCGCTGAACGGTAACATGCCATCTTGCGCCAGTTTTTCTACTAATCGTCGGTCGCTAGCCATACCAATACCACCCCAAACGCCCCAAACCAACGCTTTTACCGTCAATTGATTTGATGCTGTCAGTGCTAAAGATTCCAAACAAGCGTTGGTGATTGCATAAGCACCTTGTCCCTGAGCACCTAGCATTGATGCGGCAGAAGCGTGAAGCAGTAGATATTGTGCATGATGTTGTTGGAGCGCCGCTTGCAACGTCGATGCACTCTGAGCTTTGACGGATAACATCTGTGACAGACGTGGACGCTCAAGTTCTGCCAGCCGGGTATGATCCGCTATTCCTACCGCATGAATCGCACCGGCGATACGATCTTCTTGTGCCAGCGTTTGTATTGCGTTTAACAGGGTTGGTGTATCAGTGACATCAACGTGAACCCAACGTATTTCACATTCGGTACTCAGTGACAACTCTTGTACAAAAGCATCCCAGTCTGCATTTTGACGACGGGCAAACACAGCTATTTTACGGGCGCCTTGCGTTAGTAACCAACGGATAGAAATCTGACCGATACCGCCCATACCACCTGTAACAATGTGCCAACCTTGATGGGGAATCGACATCGGTTTTTGTGATAACGGTGATTGTTGTGATAACGGTAATGGTTGACGTTGTAAAACAGGTACAGAGACTTGATTCCCGCGTACTCTCAGCCAGCGGTTGTGTTTATTCAAATAGCCGAGTGCCAATGACAAGGAGTTAACATTGTTGATATCAGCAATATCAATCGCCTGAATATGACGATGGGGATACTCTTCAACCGCGACACGTAGCAACGCCCAGACAGCATATTGAGCTGGGTTGATATCCTCTTTTGATAAGGTGGTTTCCGGTTGAGCGCGGCAGGTTACAACGGTTAACGGTGCTGTTTCGTTGTCTTTTAATGCACTAATAACCTGATCACATAATTCAATAACATCATTGCCTTCGAGCAGTAATAACGTATTTCCGCTTTCAGGCTGTAAATTAATACCTGCCTGACGCCAGTGATTAATAATCTCGCCATTTGCAATTGAGGAACGGAGGGTATATGCCGTTGAAGATTGCTGTTTATCCGCCGTGTTTATTGTACGCCAATGCAGGGCATAATGAGTCTCAGGGCATGGCTGTGGTGCAGGGAGCCATGATTTTGTCATGGATCGTGTTGCCACAAATTGGCAGGAAAGATCGGCACGATCACTCAACAGAGCGAATAAGCGTTCGCCAGCATAAATCAATGCGGGGAAAGTCGCGAGTAAACTCGCCTCCAATGACCGGCGTTTGGCATACGGCAGGGCATTGTGAGGACGATACATTTTACTTGTCGTTGGTCCGGTAACTTCCCGGTAATAATCTTGCTGGACACAATAAGTCAATAATTGTTCCAGCAAAGGACGCCAGCAAGGTTGCAGCCGGCCTGCCCGAATCGTGTCGATGGCACTGAAACCTTGTTCTGCATTACGCCCGATGCATTGATATACCAATGCATCGGTATACAGTGCTTGTAGGGTTGCCGCATCGGCGTTTTGCTCAATGGCAGGATCGAGCAGGGAATTGGCATCAAGCCCGGTATTGATATTGGCTGCGAGCGGCACAGATTCAGCCACAGGGAAGCTGTAATGCTGTTCATCAAATGGATAGAGTGGCGCATGGCATTTTTCCCCGGTGAGCGGGAAAAGGTGCTGCCAATCAAGATGTGCACCGGCACAGTAAAGTTGCATCAGTGCTGTTTGCTGAGCGGTCTCAGGGGAACGTTGACGCTGTGTACCAGCAACCCAAGTTTCTCGTGGCAGACTGACACGCCGCCCGATGCCCGTTAACTGGGCATCAGCACCAAACTCGACGAATAATGCAACACCTTGCTGGCGGGCAAATTCAACTGCTTGATAATAGCGCACAGTCTGGCGCATATGGTTACGCCAGTAGTCTGGTGAACCTAATTGTTCAGAAGTTGCAATATTCGCTGTCAGGGTGGAAATCAGCGGAATTTCTCCCGATATCGGCTGTAAGCCGTTACAGCGCTGGGAAAATGCATCCAGAACTGAATCAAGCATGGCTGAATGTGCTGCACAGGCAACGTTAAGACGCTGGCAGCGGATCTGCTGTTGTTCCAGACGTTGTGCCAGAATATCAATTTCCGCCTTTGTACCGGCCCAAACCCAGTGTTGCGGGCCATTGCAAACCGCCAGATCCAATGCCAGTGAATGGGTAAAGGGAAGAATATCTTCTTCGTTGGCAAAAACTGCCAGCATTGCTCCCCCCTGAGAGCATTTTTGCATCAGTTTGCCCCGTACCGCGGCTAGGGGCATCACTTGTTCAGGCGTGAAAATCCCGGCAACAGCCGCAGCGGCAAATTCTCCGACGGAGTGTCCCAGTACGTAATCAGGCTTTAATCCAAGCGCTTGCCAATGTACTGCCAGCGCAATTTGATGCGCCACAATTGCCGGTTGTGCGTATTCGGTGGTGGCTAATGCGGCATCATGCTCTCCGAACATCACTGCTTTTAATGGTAATGCCAACTCGGATGTACAGGCCGCACAACAACGATCCAACATAGCCGAGAAAACAGGAGAGCTGGCATACATGGCTTTTCCCATGCCAGACCATTGACAGCCTTGGCCGCTGAATTGCCAGAGTTGTTTACTTTCGCTATTAACTTGCCCGCTAAAAATGTTTGGCGTTGGGTTATTGTTCGCAAAGGTGGACAGGCTTGCCGCACTTTGTGGGGTCAATGTCAGTGCTAAGCGCCAAGGGAGTGAAAGGTCGCGCCCCTGCAATGCGGTCCAGGCCAAATCTGCATGATGCTCTGGCGCATCATTGAGTGCCGTCGCGTAACGTTGTGCCAATTGACGCAACGAGGATTCAGAAGCAGCAGAGAGCAGTAACGGCGAAGTTTGTGAATTATGGGCACGGCGCCGCTGTAATTCTTCGGGCAATGATTGCACCACAATATGACAGTTAGTGCCGCCAATACCGAATGAAGAAACCCCTGCGGTACGCAATTCTTGCGTCCAGCGCTGTCCTTGAGTTGCCAGTCTGAACGGACTTTGTTCCAGCCGTAATGCCGGATTTGGTTGCTGTACATTGATAGTTGGCGGAATGTAACCATGCCAGACAGACAGAACCGCTTTAATCAAGCTGGCAATGCCTGCGGCAGTATCAAGATGGCCTATGTTGCTTTTTACTGAGCCAAGGTAACAGGGCGATACTGCCACACTACGATCAGCGAATATGCTACGTAATGCGTCAACTTCGATGGGATCGCCAAGAGGTGTGCCTGTACCGTGTGC
The DNA here is from genome assembly GCF_001280945.1 of Photorhabdus heterorhabditis. NCBI lineage: Bacteria > Pseudomonadati > Pseudomonadota > Gammaproteobacteria > Enterobacterales > Morganellaceae > Photorhabdus > Photorhabdus heterorhabditis. The sequence goes on from NZ_LJCS01000023.1 coordinate 29,224, forward strand.
TTCAATCATGCCAACATCATCAATGTTGACATCGGCCAGTTGTAATGCTTCGGTAATAACGCTGCGCTGACCATTAACCGAAGGTGCAGTAAAGCCAACTTTTTCGTTGCCATCGTTATTAATTGCACTGCCGCGTAATACCGCCATGATGGGATCACCGTCGCGTAATGCATCACTCAGACGTTTTAGCGTGACAACACCAACACCATTGCCGCCATAGGTGCCATTTGCTTGGCTATCAAAGGGGCGGCAATGTCCATCAGGTGAGAAGATCATTCCGGGTTGATATAAATAACCACTTTCTTGTGGGAAAGAAACGGCCACACCACCGGCCAGTGCCATGTCACACTCACCGGCGCGCAGGTTCTCACAAGCCGTATGCACGGCAACCAGTGAACTTGAACACGCTGTTTGTACCGTGAGTGCAGGACCTTTCAGGTTTAATTTATAGGCAGTACGTGTCGCAAGATAATCTTTATCGTTACTGATTAGTGCCTGGAGCCCTTTGACTTTGCCGACATCGGTCATCGTGAATTGTGACCATGAAGGCCAAGTACTGACCCGGCTACTACCGAAAACACCTGTTTTCAGGTGTATATTACGCGGCGCATAACCCGCATGTTCAAGAGCATGCCAGGCCGTTTGCAGGAATAGACGCTGTTGAGGATCGAGCATCTCTGCTTCCTGGCGTGAATAGCCAAACAGCGTGGCGTCAAATTGTTCCGCGTTCTCCAGTATCGCGGCCTGATTGACAAAGTTTTCACTATCAATGACTTCAGGAGGAATACCTGCATCTAATAATGTTTGACGGGAGAGTGCGGCAGTACACTCAACCCCATGTTGCAGGTTATGCCAGAAAGCATGGCTATCTGGTGCCCGAGGAAAGCGGCAGGCAAGGCCAATCACTGCGACGGGATCACAATTATCGTAGTGAGGCGTTAAATCAGTCATTGTGCAGCTCCTTTATGACGTTTTTCCCGTTGTTGCAGACGCTTTTGTTGTTGACGCTGACGAGGGGTAATCGACTGGCAATTTCCGTCGTAGGCATCCTTTCGGCAGCGCAAACTGAGCGTCTCTGGTGTTGGATAAGCAAATAAATCAGTCACGGCAAGGTGATGGAAACCCGCCTGTTGTAATTTACCGTGCAATTGAATGAGCTGTAGCGAGTTGGCTCCTGCCTCAAAAAAGTTTTGTTGTGCATTAATAGGATGATTTGTTACCGATAAAAACAGGTGTTGAATTTCACTGCATATTTGGGGATCGAGTCCTTCTGAACGCGGTGATGATGCAGTAACAACAGTAGCGTTATCTGCAACCATTGGGCATTGCTGGCGTGGCATCAGTTGTTCCAACGTTGAATGCCAACTTTCTGGTTGTGACGCGAGGGTACGCAATAGCGTCATATAGCTGTTGAACATGTTTTGTAACTGATGCGGCTCAAATAATTCTTCGACAGCATCCCAGTTTAGGCAAAGCTCATTGTCAGATTCGTAAACCTGATGATCCAGCCAGATTTGTGGCGTTTGTGAGATACCCCAAACCGGTTTCATCCATGATGAACGCGAAAGGAATTGTCCTTCATGTGTTCCCAATGCACTGGTGAAAACGACTGGCATAATGGCAGCATCGGGGCCACGGCTCTGCGCCAGTTCACGCATCACTCTGATAGCAGAAATATGCCGGTGATCCAGATCCTGCCATAACTGTTGTTGCAGTCGCCGTGTACTTGATAACCAATTGTTTTCAGGATGCCAGGCCAGTAGTGACAGTGAAGTGAAATCACCCAGAATGTGATTGATGTCCTCGTGCCAGCGCGGACGATCGAAAAGGGTAAGATTGAGAGTTAACTCCGGTTTGGTGCTGAATGCGGACAAAACAGCCGCATAAGCCGCAATTAAGAGCGCAGAAGGGGTTATCTGATGGGGAGCAGCGTGTTGCTTTAACTGATTCCACTCATGTGCAGATAACCGATCGCTATAGCGTACAAAGCGCGGGGATTGAACACTTTCCGGTGCAATACGTAATGGTAATTGCGGGGCCAGTGGCAATGTTTTCACTTGCTCCTGCCAATATTGCAGTGAGCTATGATTTATCGGCGTTTGTTGCTGACGTAACACACAATCCCGAAATGTGACTTTCAGTGGCGGCAATTCGTGCTGTTCGTCGAGATAGAGCTGTTCTAATTCAGCCAGCAATATCTGCATGCTCAATCCGTCTAGTAACAAATTATCCAGGCTGACAAATAGCCGGGAGACAAGGCGGTTGGATTGTGCAAGTTGGAAATCGAACACTGGCCAGTGACTGGCATCTAAGACCTGATGTGACAGACGTTCACGTAATGTATTTGCCTCAGTAATGTCAGTAAATTGGTGTTGTTTAACTGAGAACGTCGGGACATCTTTCAATATCTTTTGCTGTCCATTAATCACAACAGTTCTAAGCACCGGATGACGCTGGATCAAGAGATTTAATACCCGGTTTAAACGTTGAACATCTAACTGCTCTATCCGATATTCGATAAAGAAATGGGCACCAACACCACTTAGGGCAAAACCAGGATGGCGTCCAACCAGATAAGCTTGCTGAACTTCGGTTAATGGGAAAGGTTGATATTGATCTTGTTCTTCTGGGATTGAATAGGTTTCTGATGCAGTTTCAGACAGAGGAGCAAGTGTGGCAGCAAACGCCGCCAATTGCGGGTTACGGAAAAGATGACCAAGTTCGCTTTTGAAGCCTTGTTGTGTCAGTTCACCAATCAAACGTGTAGCCAGAAGACTATCACCGCCAAGTTGGAAAAAGTCACTATTGCGGCTTAACTGCTCGGTATTTAACAGACGTTGCCAAATGTTGGCAACGGTTTGTTCCACCGGATTCAACAAGGTCATTTCATTCTGGTGTGACACGGCTGTTTTTGTCGTGGATTGCAGGGTTTGTGATAACGCCTTACGATCGATTTTGCCGTTAGGTGTCAAGGGCAGATGCGGAATAACATGTAAACGTTGTGGGATCATATATCCCGGCAAATGTTGTACCAGTACGGATTTAATTTTTTCCCGATCAGGAATAGTGACGTTGTCACTTGTTTGCATCAACAACACACTAAGATTGCCAATGGTAATAGGTGTTTCCGCGGGTAGTGGTAAAAGAGGCTGCCACTGTGACGCAGAGCGTAGCTGAATACCGTGAGGTGAGAGCAATTCCGTTGTCATCAGAGAGAGAGACGAAGCTTGTTGCAACTCCATTGCCAACACCAACGCACCGGGTTGTGCCAGGGGCATCAACGCCTTGATACAATTTGCTGGATCTTGCTCGCGGTGTAACACATTGTTTAGCAGGATGATATCTGCCTGATGCTGTAGCGATTCTGGAATTTGTTCTGACCCGCATTTTTTTGACCAATGCTGTACTGACGCATGCCTGTGATCACGTAACCGTATTTGCATCTGGTTGAGTAGTGCTTGAGAACGTTCAAAACCGAGATAAGACAGATGTTGGTCAGTGATATGTTCTGCCAGCCATTGAGCGCAAAGACCACTGCGGGCGTCGAACTCCATCAAAGTAACAGGGCGTTGTAACCGTTGGGAAAGGGCAATGATGACCTGTTTCAATCCTGCTAACCCTTGCTGGGTTTCTGGTAGTATAAACAGCTGTTGTTCCGGTGCGAATTGCGGATCATCAAGTAATGTGACGGCTGACTGTTGCCCGGTAAGAATGCCACGTAGCATAGAATGCCAGCGTTCAGGGATGCATTCTGCTTCATTATTGAATGTCTTGGCTGACAATACGGCCTGATAGATATGATGTGTCGATTCAGCTAATTGATTGCATTGACAAAGATATGCCAGCATTCGGGCAAACCAGTCATGATATTCCGGCAGTGGCTGATAGTATTTCAGACAATCGGTGAGCGATTGAGGTGAAGTAAACGTAATACCGTGACGAGACAAATGTTCTAACAGAAATATGGCAACTTGAGGTTCACGGTTATCATCAGTTATTGCCTGAGCGGAGGGAAACAGATCACGGTAGCTTATGGGTAATTGCGGCGCACGATTTACGCGTTGGCATAAAGTATCGCCTTCCAATTCAAGGAATGCCACCAGCGATTTCTCTTTTTCGCCACTAGCTAAAGTGACCCCTTTACTGATTCCGGTTACCTGATTGAGGGCAGCATCAATTTCTCCTAACTCAATTCGGTATCCACCAATTTTCACCTGGCTATCACGACGTCCCATAAACTCAAGCCAGCCTGCGGGGTGGTAACAGCCCAGATCACCAGTGCGGTACCAGCGTTCTCCTTGATTGACGACGAATTGGGCAGAAGTACGCTCTTCATCATTAAAATAGCCTAATGCTACACCGGCACCACCAATCCAAAGCTCACCGACAACCCAGTCAGGACAATCACGACCATCTTCACCAACGACACGGTAACGCTGGTTAGCCAAAGGATAACCGTAAGGAATAGAGCACCACTGTGCGTCAACTTGTTTGACGATATATTCATTCGACCAGATAGCGGCTTCCGTTGCGCCACCCATAGCACTTAATACACCATCAGGATTGAATACACGGTAACGCTCAGGCAGTGATAAACCGATCCAGTCTCCAGACAGCATCACAGTACGAAGAGCTTTCGGCGCATCTACCTCCATCCCTTCACAATAGGTCAGCAACATATCGAACAGCGCCGGTACACTGTTCCACAACGTAACGCTATGGTGCTCGATCAGCATTTCCCAAGTTGATGGGTCGCGGCGTTGTGCTTCATTAATTAATACCAGCGCGCCTCCTGCGCTGAGAATGCCAAAAATGTCATAGACAGAGAGGTCGAAATGCAGGGCAGAAAGCGCCAGTAACCGGTCACTACTTTGGACTTGATGACGGCGATTGATGTCCAGACAGGTATTGAGTGCGCTTTGGTGGCTGATAACCACACCTTTGGGCATCCCGGTTGAACCAGAGGTATAGATGATATAGGCCGGATCAGTCACCGCACACTTGCACATGTTTGCTAAAGGAGATAATTGTTCATCCTGATGCCAGGACATGCAGTGTATATCTTGTGACCAAACATCATTCTGATGTTCAGCGTCAATAATAACGATATTGATCCCGGCACTTTCACAGATTGCCCGACGTCGGTTTAATGGTTGATCAACAGGAACTGGAACGTAGACACCGCCAGCGTAAAGTATGGCTAATACGGCGACAATTTGTCCGATACCTTTTCCCATGCTAATAGCAACTCGGTCTCCTGGCATAACTGGCATTTTTTGCAGCACGGCGGCTAACCGGCGAGCTGCCAGACTTAATTCGCCATAACTCATTTTTTTATTATGAGTCACTAAAGCAACAGCATTGGGTGTACGTTCTGCTTGTATGAACACTGCCTCATGCAGCAGGGCGTTTGGTAGTGGTTCAGCCGTGTTATTGATTTGATGTCGCAGATGGTATTGCGACTCAGGCATCAAATCCGGTAGCTTTTCGTTCCACTGCGCGGCATTTTCCGTCAGATTCTCAATCAGTCCCTGATAAGCCGTGAATAAGGTATCCATTAAACCATCAGGGAACAGTTCATCGTTACTATCCCACTGAATATTGAGAGCATTTTCATGTTCAAAGGCAACGAAATCCAGCCATACCTGAGGTGTTTGTGATATTCCCCAACTTGGTTTTCCCAGAACATCACGGGTATTTTCACCATATAAAGGCCGACCTAAATTGCTGGTAAATACAATTGGCGCGCCATGTGGGTGGCTACCACGTTTCTTGAGTTCACGTAAAACTTCTACACCAGACCAGTGACGATGCTCGTAAGCTTCGGCAAAGGTTGCTTGTGCATCCTGAGTCAGTTGGCAGAACGGTAAATTATCACCGGGAATGTCCAACAGCAGAATGTTGGTAAAATCGGCTAGCATGTTGTCAATTGCGGTATGCAGTGGCGCTCTGTCAAATAGCGTCAGGTTAAATAACAGGCGGGTTGCGTTGTTCCAGCGGCATAATAAAGCGGCAAATGCGGTCGCGAGTGCCATGGTTGGCGTAACACCATTTTGTTGCGCAAGTTGCTTAAAACGTTCCCAATGTTCAGGCGTTAAACGGAAACATCTGCGTTGAATCCGAATGTTTTTTATTAAGGAAGGTTCCCTGGCTAACGGAAGTTGCGGAGCAGAGGGGAGGGCATCTAACCGGTTACGCCAAAATATTTCTGCTTCTTGCCGAGCCTGTTTAAATTGGGCCTGATACTGTGTTAGATAACTGCAAAAATCATAGTCGGAACAAATAGCGGGCAGGTTGCGTTTGGTAATTAATGCTGCTAGTTCAGTAAAGAACAGACTGAAACTGGCGGCATCCATGATCAGTAGATCGATATTGGCATGTAGCCGATGTTGATTGTCACCAAACAGGCTAAGCTGAATATCGAAAGTTTCCCCTTTTTCAACCTGTAATACCCGATGGTCCAGTTGTTCACGTATGTTATTCAACGCTTGTTGTTGTTCATTTGTTGTCAAGTTGCGCAGGTCATGAACCGTTAATTTTTTCCAGTAAGCATTGGGCATACCTTGCTGGCGACCCTCTGACAAAAACCGTACGCGCAACATCGGATGCCGCTGAATCAGTGCATGAATCGCTGCCTCCAATTGGTCAGGTTCCAGCCCAACACCATCAAATTCTTGATATAAATGGCAACCAACCCCCCCCAAGGTTTGTTCCGGTGAACGTCCAACAAAATAAGCATGTTGTACTGCTGTCAATGGGAATGGGTGAGCATCTGCAATCAGTGGCTGTGGCGTTGCATTTTGGGACACTGCGTGAGCGGCAGGGACGTGGCGTTGTAGAAGCTGGCTCCAGGCATGCAGTGTTGGTTTTTGGTAAAGTTCGCGCAGAGTGACGCGATGTCCCTGACGTCTAAACTGGTTTAGCAATGCCATTATTTGCATTGAATCCAGCCCATTGCGAATTAAATCGTCGTTATCGTCCACCAAAATATTTTTTTGATTAAACAGTCCAGATACGAGCTGGCGCAGCGAATCTGGAGAGAGAAGGTCCGTATGCATGAAGACATCCTATAAAAATGACAATTGCGTAATAAATCAGATAGTGGGTGGGTTACACCTTATGCGGGTGTAAATGCCAATGCTCTTCTGAGCCAAGGTGATTTTCCCAAAGGGATTGATAAAACAGGCAACGTCTTAGTAATTCGTCATGGGTACCGCTATCACAAAGGGTTCCATGATCCATCACCAATATTTGATCAGCGCGGGTTATCGTGCTTAGCCGATGAGCAATGACAAAGACGGTTTTATTTTGAGTAAGAGAATCAAACGCTTCTTGTATCAACTGCTCATTCTCGGGGTCCAGCGAAGCCGTGGCTTCGTCCAGGAATAAAACGGGTGATTGTTTTAGAATCGCCCGGGCAATGGCAAGCCGCTGGCGCTCACCACCAGACAGCGTACTGCCATCCACACCCAACGGTGTCTCGTATCCTTGCGGTAATGCCATAATCGTATCGTGGATATTGGCAAGGCGGGCGGCTTGTTCCAGTTGTAACTGAGTCGCATTGGGATCACCCAAACGGAGATTATTAGCGACAGTATCCTGAAATAGTGCGGTTTCCTGGAACACCATGGTGACGGTGTCATACAGTGCTTGAGTCTGGTAATGATGGATATGATTCCCACCCAGACGAATTTCACCTTTATCCAGTTGATAGAAAGAGAGCAATAAATAGGCCAGAGTGGATTTACCACTGCCGCTTGGTCCCACAATGGCGGTTATACTGCCTTGGGGGGCATAAAATGAAACGTTTTGGATGGCTGGTTGACGAGTACCTGGGTAGCTAAATGAGATGTTATTAACTTCAACATCATATTTGGTTGGCGCTGCTAATGGCCCAGAGACTTGCGTAGCAACAGTTTCTATCTCTGCAATATGGGTTTCACCGACTTGCGTCAATGCAGTTATATTGAGCAGAGGAATGATCCCGCGTAAAGGGGTAATAGTGGCGAACAACAACAGAATAGTGATAAGCATTTCCGAAAGTGTTAATGCTTCTGGTGAATTAAAGCGCAGGGCGCCTGCCAGAATGCCAACGACCACGCTGGTATCAATAATGATGTAAAACAAACTCAATAGCGGAATACTTCTGAACACCCCGCGGCGGAATGCAACACGTAATTGGTCGATTTCGCGGTCAAAACGCTGTTCTACCGTTGTGGTCGCTGCCGCAGCACGAATAAAGGACATACCTTGGGCGTACTCTACAATTGCTTCGGATGCATTAGCCATCATAACGGCTCGCTGGCGCAATATTTCATTCAGTTTTTTGCGGATGGCCCCCAGGATCAGCATGCCAACCATCAGCACCAGTAATGCACTACCGGCAACAACCCAATCGAACCAGAATAAAGCCAGATAGATGAGAGCCAGCATCATCACCTGACAGGCGATTTGCGGTGTGGTATAGGCTGACTGGTTTTCCTGCCATTGCACATCTTCAGATAACGTTAACGCTACTTTTCCGGCACTCAATCCCCGAATTGTGGCTACCGACATACTGACCAGCCGTTGTAGCAAAGAGCGGCGGATTTCTATACCCAGTCCATAAGCAGCAATGGTGAGTTTACGTAATGCGCGGGCCATAAAGGCGAACCGGAGCAACAGTAAAATAGCCAATAACGTCAGAATGATCAGTGGCAGCATGTTGTTACCACTTTCCTCCAGATGCGTGATAGCCCAGGCAGCAATAGCAAGTTGAGCCATAATCGCAATGGTATCAAGCTGCTTATATAACAATCCGCTGAACCAAACCCGTTGCAGTTTTGGTGACAAATGTTGCTGGAGACGATTAAATAGCCCCATGATAATTTGCTCCTGTCCCGGTATTTTCTCTCCGCCAGGCAGACCACTGTCTGGCATATGCGCCTTGCTGTGCGACTAGTTCATCATGAGTGCCTTGTTCAATGATTTGTCCTTTATCCAGGACCAGTATTTGATCAAAATGGCGGATAGTCGGCAGGCGGTGGGCAATAACAATCACTGTTTTATTGCGACACAAGGCATTGAGTGCTTGTTGCATCTCTTTTTCACATTCTGGATCGGCATAGGCTGTGGCTTCATCCAATACAAGAATAGGGGCGTTTTTCAGGATAGCGGCGGCAACGGCGATACGTTGTTTTTCTCCGACAGACAAGCTGATACCGTGGTTAAGCACCGTGTTGTAGCCTTGTGGTAACTGTTGGATAAATTGATGCGCTTGTGCTGCGGCGGCAGCGGCTTCAACTTCAGCTTGTGAAGCATCAGGGCGGGCGAGTCGTATGTTATTGGCTATCGTATCGTTGAACAGAAATACCCGCTGGAAAACAAAAGAGAGGTTATTACGCAGAGTTGGCTCATCCATATTGCGGATATCCACCCCACCAACAGTAATCTGACCTTGTTGAGGGTCCCAAAGACGAGCAATCAGGTTTGCTATCGTGGATTTACCAGAACCACTGGCGCCGGTTAAGGCTAATGAACTGCCGGCAGGTATGGAAAAAGAGATGTTATTTAACGCGTTATCCTGTGCATCTTGATAGGAGAAACTGACATTATGCAAAGTAACACTATGATCTACAGGAACACTATGATCTACAGGGATGGGATCGGCAGGTGTTTGACTCTGAGTGCATGGTGCCAGTTCAGGCTGATTCATTAACCAGCGATAGCGTGTGATCAGCGCCTCTTGTTGTTGCAGACGTGTCATCACCGCGAACATGGATGAAGCAATATTACCGAATGCCATTGCAGCCAGAATAAAGAAAGTGAATTCAAATAAAGAGATTTCTTGTCGGTTGAATAGCCAAACTGCCAAAGGGAGAACAAACAACAGATTGGCGCTGGATAGCACGAAAAACCGGCTGGATTTGACCTGCACTTTCTCAACCCAAACATCGATAATCCGGGTCAGAGCGGTAAACGCCCCTTCAGCGCGTTGGAGTGCAACATTACCGCCTGAATAAGTTTTTACTACGGGAATGGCGTTGATAACTTCACCCATTGTCGAAGCAATACGATTTTGGGCTGCGTAAAAGCGCTGAGTAGTGGTTTGAACTTTTATCTGAATGTAGATGAATAATAAACAGGCGCCTAAAGTTGGCGCAAATGCCGCCAATGCTAACCGCCAATCGATGACCAACATGACACTCAATGCGATCAGTGGACTGAACAAAGTTGCTGACATCTCTGGAATGATATGGGCAATACCATCCTCAAGTTGTTCTACGTCATCTAACATCATCTTCTTTATTTCGGTGCTGTCAGTCAGCATGAAGAAGCCTAAAGGAACGGACTTCAACTTACTGCTGATGTTACGACGAACATCAGCCTGAACATCGGCAGCGATCAAATGAGAAACGAACGTTGAACCACTAAAAGTCAACATAGCGGCAAAAGTGGAGCTTAATAACATGATGCCGTAACTCAGTAGCGTGTCATATTGCTCGTCATAGATAGATTGGGTGATCAGCCCGGCAATTGCCGCCGGTAGTATTTGCAGACCAGCGGAAACGATGGCAAGCACAATAGCAACGTAACTCAGAGTGCGGTATGGGCGCATCATATTCCACAGCTCTTGAATGACACCGGCATCAGCGGCGCGTTGCTCTGGCGAGTTCTGAACAGAAGAGTCATTATTGAGCATGTAGGTTCTCCTTTTGGGAATTACGGAACTTGCGTAATGTCCAGAACAGGCCAGAAAGGGTGAAGAGTGACGCAAGAGCGAAAAGGGCAGCGTAGCCTGCGTTAGTTACAACCAGCCCGCCTAGCATTGAACAGATGATCGCAATGCTCATATCTGCGGATTGCATCAAGGCAAAATCCACGCCAGACTGCGAGCCTGCTGCCAGAGACATCATCTGGGTATACAAAGCAACAAATTTGGCCGCAGTGATTAATGTGATGAAAACGTATGCAACGGAAAGTAGGGCTAGTGGGGTTTTTGGTTGTTGAGCAAGCCAGAAAATACTGACTAACACTATACATTCAAACAACATCAGACCTAATAATGTTTGAATGGCGCCTAACTTACGTACAATGATGCCGCTAAGCAGAACACCGGATAACCCGGCTAATGCGCCGCCACTGGCAGCAATGATGCCAAGTTGGGTTAAATCCACTCCGCGATCTATCAAAAACGGGGAGAGCATACCCAATGAAAGGCGTGTGCCAATCATACATAGCAGTATTAACATTAATGCCTGTTTAACCGGAGTACGGTGTAATGCACTCTTTAGTGATGGTGTTACCGGAGTCTTTAAAACATTTGATTCTTTCTTTCCCTGTGTTTTTCGGATGAACAAAACAGGCAATGACATCAGTAAAATCACTATGGTTAACACGCCAACACTAATGTGCCAGCCGTACAGTGAGGTCAGATATAAAAATAGCCCACTGCCTATCATGGACCCCAGATAACTGCCCCCAACCTGCATGACGTTGCTCCAGGGACGATACTGTGGTGATAACCGGTCGATAGCATGACCATCGGTGGTGGTATCTATCACGGTCAGGCAAAGGGTGATCAGAAACAGACCAATGATAATCAGTGGCATATGTTCGGCGGGTTTTGCCAATGACATTGAACAAAAAAGCAGTGTAATTAACAGGTTACCGTAGAGCATGATACGCCGGGGATGGGTATCTCCAGAACCTGATTTACGATAGCGTTCTATAACGGGAGCCCAGAGGAATTTGAACGCCCAGGGTAACATCAACAGATAAAGCAACCCTATTTTATCTGGAGTAACACCGTGGCTGCGCAAAAATGCTGGCATGCTTTGTAACGTTAACATACCGATGGTACTTTGGATGGTATAAACACCAGCCAAAATCAGAAGTAGCAATGAGACATGACGGGGATGTGAGATATTGTGCGTCATAGTGTAACACTCACATCCAGCCCAATATTCAAGCCCTTATTTATCATACTGAGCGTACTGTTTCCTTGTTGGAAACTAGAGACCCGGTACTTTTTGTTGCCTAAATTTTCGCCATAAAGTTTGACGTTGATACCATGGGCCATTTCTAAACTTAATGAAGTGTCGTAGAGCGTATATCCCCCTTGTTCAAGGGTATTTGCTTCATTAAAGTAGCTTTTTGAATAGTAGCGTGCACTGGCATTGAAATAGAGATTACCTGGTAGCAAGGTTTGATCGATCATATAGTCGAAGCTTGCATTGAGCATGACATCTGGCGCATAAGGCAGACGTTTGCCGTTATAACTCACGCCAGTTGTTGTATCGGTTGCATCCGTGAAATTTGATTTACCTACACTACCGCCAAGAGAAAATTTAACTCCTTGCATTGGTTTGATCTGACTATTCAGTTCAATACCTTTACTTTCCGCTTTTCCGGCATTGCGAATAGACTGCATACCAACCGGTCCAACATAGATCTGTTTATCTTTCGAACGGATGTAGTAGACAGCACTATCTAATGTTATTGCGTTATTAAAGAACGACGTGTGCCAGCCAAGTTCATAATTGGCTGAGGTTTCAGTATCGTAAGGCTTTCTATCATTGGCGGAGGAAACAATATTATTGAATCCGCCGGGTTTATAACCTTTAGTTGCAGAAACATAGAAACGGGTATCGGGTGTCAATTGCCAGCCCAGAGCCGCCTTAGGTGTGAATTCATTATTGGAAACTTGGTTATCGAAAGCCTCGACTGCCATCTTGCCAGAACGACCGGCATAGTCTATCTGCGATTTTTCGTGTGACAAACGACCGCCAAGAGTCAAATCCCATTGAGCAGCAATCGGTAGTTTAACTTCGCCAAACAGCGCCAGTGATTCTGCTTTGATCGTGTTAAAGGCAGCACCATAGTAGCCGGGATAGGCACTGGTATGATGTTTGTTACTCTCATCTGAGAACCAACCGCCAAGAACACTGCTAATCCCATTTGAATAGTTGGAGTTTAAACGCAGTTCTTGGGTTGTGGCGTGGTGTTTCTCTTTCCATTTACCTCCGATGAAATCACGGAAAATATCGCGATCCTGATAGGAGGTAACACTGGTTAATACACTGTTGCCAAAATCATATTCAACCTTGAATGCATAACTGTTGACTCGTCTTGTCAGCTCAGGGATAGAGCCTTCATATTTCTTCTGGCGGAATTGCTCGTCGGTTAAATAAAGTTCTTCATGTGAATCGAGATCTTCATGAGCAAAGCTAAGTTCAGCGCTGAAAGGGGAGTCTTCTGGCGCAAATGTCAGTTGTCCTTTACCTAGCCAGGTTTTGCTGGAGTCAATATTTTTATCACCACGACTTGGTATATCGATTTGTCCAGGCTCTTTTACCCAGCGTAGGCTGGCACTGCCGTAAAGAACATCCTCAATAAGAGGCATTGATCCGCTAAAGGAACCGCCTTGTTTCAACTTAGAATAGTTACCAGAAAGGTTAAGCCAGGGGCCTTCTTTTGGCGAACGGGTGATAATATTGATAACACCCGCTTGGGCATTTCCGCCATATAAAGTGCCTTGGGGGCCGCGTAATAATTCTACACGTTCTACATTGATTAATTCTTGTGTAAGAAACTGGTGATCCTGAGGAACGCCACCAACATAAATCCGAATAGAAGGTGAATAAAAATCGGGTGAACTGATACCCCGAATTGTGGTTGCCGAATAAGTTCGGTTACCACGTGAACGAATTTGTAAACTTGGGAAAACACGCTCAAGATCTTGCACTTGAGTAATACCCGCTTGCTCAAGTTCTTCGCCTGTTTTAACCAAAACGCTGCCATCAACTTTATTTAATGCTTCTTCCCGTTTGTTAGCCGTCACAATCAAAGCATCTTCTATCGTTTCAGGCGAATGTTCTGCCCAGGCTACAGATGAAATCAGGCAATATAAGATAGACGCTTTAGCATATTTTTTTTTCATATAAATGCCTTTATGTTCTTTTAAATCATGTTTTACAAAAAGTAAGTGTGATAAAACAAAAAAACATACAGGGAGACTAACGGGAAATAGTAAAGTAGAGCTAACGGGATAGGGACAAAAATAGCGCATTGCGGACTATTGATAGTGATTATCATTATATGGAGATATATTGCCTATGTATATTATAAAAGCATAATATCCTGATATACACATAAAATACGGTTCTTAGTACCGCAGTAGTAGAAACCGAAATCTGTATTTTTCTGATGCTCACGACTCTGAAAAACCATGTATATGGAAGAGACTCGCTTTGCTTAAATTTTGAAATGATGTCTGATGCTAATTTTACAGGGGATCTCATGAAGACGATCTATAACGAAAAATTGGAAGTTTTCACTGCTGACTATTGCAATGGTATGCACTTACAGGTAGAGGAAAACAACACAAATCCTCCGTTGTTAACTGAGAAATTATCTGACGGAATTCACATAAACCGAATTCGTTTTGAGCTTAACAAAGATTTCACAGAATATTGTGAGGAGCCGCCAAACGTATCAATTGCTTTTATTCTAAGTGGGAAGGGGAAAATGGCGATTGAGAACAGTGATGTTTTGGATATTAATCCAGGAACAATGGTATTTTTCTATTCACCTAAGATGACGCGTGGCATGAGTTTCTTTAACCGTGGAACGTGGCATATTCTCGATATCCGTTTTTCTCTGAAAGAAATTGAAGCTCAGGAGTTGCCCTGTTTTACCAAATTAACTGCGGGTTTTGAGAAAAATGCCAGCTACAGTGATGTCTTGATGATGGCTCGTCCTATCTATCCCCCCTTTATGCAGATAGTCAATCAAATAGAAGAATGTCAATTAAATGGTAATGTCAGGAAGGTTTATTTAAAGGCGAAGGCGTTAGAGATACTCGCTTGTGTGACGGCTCAAATTTATGATTGTCAATATAATGTGATTAACGGTTTGCAGCGTCGAGCTGTTTATAATGCAATAAAAATAATTAACAGCGATTATCATTACCCTTGGACAATAAAATCATTATCGAAAGCAGTTGGTTTGAATGAGCGGAAATTAAAAGAAGGATTTCGTGCTGTTGTTTTCCGTACTTTCCATCAATATCTGGAAAACGTTCGTATGATCACGGCGGAAGATTTATTGAAAAAAGGGATGAGTGTGATTGAGGTTTCCACTGCGGTGGGTTATTCCAGTCCAAGTCATTTTTCTAAACGTTTCCGGCAACATTATTTGATCAACCCCAAAGCATGGCAGGCGAAATATGCTGTGAGCCACACATTATTGGCAGAACATATTGCCGCGGAAAGTAAGTAGAAGTTTCTATTTTATCGTTGAAGATTAAGGGAATTCTCAAAAGGTGGCCATTTTTTATGGCCACTCTATGGATAGGGATATCGCATGATTTTTATGTTATGCCAGTATTATATTATCTGCGGATAGACTATCCATGCTGACGCCAACCAAAGTGACGGAGTTTTGACCGAAGGTAAACACCAGATTATTGTCTACTATAGAGGCGTGATCCAGATAACTACTTTCATCACTGCTACCTTTGGTACCCAGGAACACCAGTTTGTCGGTTTTGTTGTAACCATAGATGATATCTTGTCCAAATTCACCGTTGAACAGGAAGGTATTGTTATTGCCTTGGCTTTTCAGCACATCGTTACCTTCACCGCCAACAAAGACATTATTGTTACCGAAGCCGATCAGAGTATCGTCACCATCCAGACCGAATAACCAAGAGCCGGAGGTTTTTGCTGTAAGAGTATTATCCCCGTCGTTGCCGGTTACTGAATTAGAGTATTTCGTTAACCCCTTATTGGAGGAGTACAAACCGTCGTTTCTGACTTGAGAATCTACTTCTTTGGTGAAAAACAGCCAGGTACTTTCTTTGCTTCTTATTGTGGAGATATCGGTGGCAATGGTGATACCACCTTGTGCATCGCGCAGATACAATGTACCCGCTTTGTCATAGGCTATTTCCGCACCTTTTAACGACTTCTGTAAGTCAAAGGTATTATGGCCTTTCCCGCCGGCAATAATGTTAAATCCGCCATCATCACGGAATATATCATTCCCGTCGCGTCCTTCCAGATAATCGTTTCCTTTACTTCCTTTAATTAGGTCGTTGCCGTCGGTACCGATAATAAAAGTACTGCCAGTGTGTTTCTCAGCATTTCGGTTTAAATCCTGTACCCAGGTATTTACACGAGAGACGTTGGAAAGATTGCTGACAACAATAGTCGAATCTTTATGAGTTAGGTCGTAAAATACTGAATCCATAATGCGCTGCATGCCGCTCTGGTAAAACGGAGTTACATGCGAAACCCAGGTTGATGGGTTAGCAATAGAGAAAGGCAATACATTCCACCAGTTTGAAGCATAGTGATCATTAAAGTTAACAATATTATTTGTCGCAGAATCCTTTGGTGCATCATGTACGCCGGGTGATGACGAAGTGACGCTGGTACCCGTCAATACGCGGAATACGGGATCATTTTCATATCCCACGTTCAACACCTTGCCATCCTTCTCATACTGTGATGGTGAAGCGAAAGTTATGTAGTTAGACTGGGAGTAGAATCCACCCCATTTTTCATTACTGGCTTCCGCCATACTGTTCGTCGCTAATCCTCCCAAACTATGACCGCTGACCACAATGTCACTGCCAGTCAGGCCATTAGCTTTAGCGTAATTAGCCACATGATCCAACAACCGACCAAAAGCGTTTGGTGTATAGTTATTCGAATATTCTGTCTTTCCTAAGCCGACCAACACATTGTTGATAATGTCACCGAATGTATCGGTGATTATTGTTTCCCGTGGGCCGCTGGTGCCACGAAATGCAATGCCAATAGAAATCAAATTGCCGTCGGCATCATATTTCCCCATCACTTCCGCTTGGGCTGTGGAGTGACTTGATTTTTCGCCATAAAAGGTACCGCGGGCATCTGTTTTACCCTGATAGCCTAACTCGTCAGCGCTGATAGTAAACCATCCGGCTTCGTTAAGGTTATCTCGTGCTTGTTTTTCCGAATCTGGGTTCCAGGGCAATTTAGGCGTGATGCCTTGTGAGGTTGTACTGCCGATAATGGCCTTCAATAACGTTAATGGCATCCCTAAGCCAAAACCGTAATTGTAATATCCCTCGGCAAATCCACTCCCCAGATTATGATAAGCATACCCGGAAATAGCTTTAGCGTCGGAAAATAACTCTTTTGAAGTAGTGTCATCAAAATCTTTATACTGAAAAACACCCATGATGCATATCCTTGTAAGGTTAAAATAAGGTTAAAAGAGTGTTCTAAAAATATTAACGAACTAGGTAAGTATAGATTGCTACAGTTGATTTAAAGTTTAATTATCTGATAATTTATAAATTAGTGAGCCATCATGAAGATTTGATATTTTTGTGTAACTTATGTTGAATAAATGTTGCAGCAGTGCTAGGGAGCTGGAGAACAAGATTAAAAATGGAGTAAATGATGGATGGCAATAGTTCATGCCACTATAAAGGGGATTTATTAATTTGATTTAGTATTTATACCCTTCATCTTTCAAGCTGCGGCTTTGTTGGCTGCGTTCACTTACCCCAGTCACATCGTTATCTATGCTCTTGGGGATGCGTTCTCTTGCCGCCGCGCTGCAAATTGAAATCTATTGGGTATATAAAAATCTATGGTCACCCTCCGTTTTTGCAACACTCATTTTGATGAATTTTGGGCTTGCTTAAATCTATCCGGCGTCACTATAGGCAAGGAACCTGCGCCTCGATGAGTTCCGCGCCTGATGAACCTTAAAAGTGTGCCAGCTTCAAGGAGCCAATTTTTATGCCAGGTTTCTCATCAGGCCGGTAGGCCGTTCATGTCATCAATTATCAGTCTTCGCAAAACCAGTGGGGTAATCGTTAAATAGATTCACAATGACGTCAGTTTCAGGCAACAAATACCGTGTGTTGTATCGTAATAGCCCAGGCTATCCGGGCGAGTTTATTAGCCAACGCACAGGCCACGAGATTAGAATGCTTTCGTTCAAGTTGCTGCTTAACCCAGTCAGCCAGTTTGCCTTTTCTATGCTCGATATGCAGTATGAACGTTCGGGCACAGAGCACTAACAGTTGCCGGAGTGTCTTGTTACCCCGTTTACTGATCCCCAATAAGGTTGTCTTTCCCCCAGTACTGTACTGGCGGGGAACCAATCCCGTCGAGGCTGCAAAATCCCGGCTGTGTGCGTATTGCTTCCCATCGCCCAGTTGTGAGGAAAGCACACTCGCCGTGATAGGGCCAATGCCGGGGATCGTCATCAGCCGTTGTCCGGCATCATCCTGAGCAATCTCCTGTGACAGGGCGGTTTCAATCTCGGTGATTTGTTTAACCAGATAGTGATAATGCGCCTGTAACCGCAGTAATACCTGTACCAGATAAGGGGGAAGTTCATGTTCACCCAACACAGTGGAGAGCTGTTTTATCACAGCAATTCCCTTGGGCATACTGATGCCAAACTCAAGCAGGAAAGCCTGCATCTGGTTAGTGGTTTTCACTTTATCCCGGACCAGCGATTCCCGGGCAACAATCATGCAGTCAGACAACCATCAAGGGATTAAGCCCGTTAATGAGCTCATTAGTGTGGGGCACTTTTTTAACTCACTATAAATTAAGCAATTAAGCGTGCTTATCAGATAGCAGTGAGAACCACTCAATCGCCACAATTCCCCGTAACCTGAGTGGTTAAACTATTTTATCCAGCTTTCATCGAATCCATGCCCCACATTTTTTTACGCTCTCACTGGATTGCCGACAGTAACGTAATATTCCGGTGAACTCACCTTGCGTTGTCAGATAACAACAAAATGGGATGTTAACTGAAGGGATTCTCAGGCCAAGGCAGCAGCTCATTCAACCGATTGTTCGGCCAGGAAGGGGTAGTGACCGGGTAGCCCGGTCACTACCCCTTCCAGTGGACGGATCTCTCCAACCGTTGTCGAATCATCGGCATGAATAATTACGTCAAGCAATGCCAGTGTTTTATCAGATTCATCGCCTAACGTCGCGTCGGGCATTCTATTTCCGGCCAAACAAAATGGGGACGCTAAATTAGAATTTTCGAGAACCGTTTCAATACGGATATCATGAATCCAGTGTTCGAAAAAGTTGTACTCGTAGGTAAAACGGTCACCGGCATCAAATTCAAAATCATTCAGCATGATTTTGTAAGGATTGTCAGGAAACCCGATCCCACCGGAGTAGGAAATACCGTAATTTTTGCCATAAATACGGAATTGATGCAGATGATCATCCTACCATCCCAGCGCGATCTGAATGATATAGTGCAAAGCCGCTAAAGAAGTCTCGCCTGATAATCTGAATCGGCGCCAGACCATTGGACTGATACCTCGGAGGGCGACTTTCACAATATAAGTTTTCATGGTAGAGAGTCTGATGAAACACGTACTTAATTGCTCATTCTATCGTCGATTTACACAGTACCCCACAGATTTTTATGCTCTCTTTGCCCCTCGTTTCAAAGCAGGGGCATATGAGCTTACCCGCTATGTGCCAAGATTAAATGCCCAGTCTCGGCGGTGGTCGGCTTGACGGTGATCTCAATGTCGCAGCCCAGCCGGTTCAGACACGCCATCAACTTACGCTCTGACAGGTTGGAGAAGTCGCCCCGGAACAGATGAGACACCTTCGCCTGACTGATCCCCATACGTTCGCCAGCAGTGGTTTGTGTCAGCCCCAGCCGCCGGATAGATTTGATGATCTCAACGGCCAGGCCAGATTTGATTTTTTGTTTTTCGGCATCAGCGAAGCCCAGATCGGCAAACACGTTACCGGAGCTGATTTCAACCTCTATGCCATTAATGGTTTTCTCTTTCATTTTTCATCTCCTGGGCCATGACAGCAGCCACTTTCAGTCGATTGCGGATGATGTCCATTTCTTCTTTCGGTGTCGCTATGCCGCGTTTACTCTTCTTCTGGAACGCATGCAGCACAAAGACCGCCTCGTCAAATTTCACCGTGTAAACGGCCCGGTAGGTACCGCCTATATCATCCTCGACCACTTCAAGAACGCCGGCGCCACCAAACCCTTTCATTACCTTCACCGCATCATGCTTTTCGCCACGCTGCGCAAAGTCCAGTGTAAAACCAAAGAAGCGCTGCACGTCCTTCGGCAAATCCAGCAAATCTTTCTTGCTGCTGCCAATCCACACTAGCGGCTTTTCACCTTGTTGCCCCATCCTGATTATACCTTTTCTGGTATGGCGTAAATTACACTATACCATAAATGGTATATTCTGCAACTCCCTCAACCATCCAGTTACAGGAGAGCGTAAAAATCTATGGTCACCCTCGTTTTTGCAACACTCATTTTGATGAATTTTGGGCTTGCTTAAATCTATCCGGCGTCACTATAGGCAAGGAACCTGCGCCTCGATGAGTTCCGCGCCTGATGAACCTTAAAATTGATGTTGCCAGAGCTTCACTCGAAATTGCGCTTAGTGCACAGGGAATTGTCATGACATTCCCAAATACCCCTGAAGGCCATGATCAACTAGCATCTACTTTGGCTAACTATGAGATTGATTTAGTTGTATTAGAAGCAACCGGTGGTTATGAGATGCCCGTTGCTTGTGTTTTACAGACCAGAGGGCTGGCTGTTGCTATCGTCAATCCCCGACAAGCCCGTGATTTTGCTAAGGCAATGGGATATCTAGCCAAAACCGATAAAATAGATGCCCAAATGCTGGCACAGTTAGCCCTGGTTTTATCTCAACAAACAGATCGGGATAAAATAACCAGAGTGTTGCCCTCTGCTCAGCAACAAGTGCTGCAAGCCATGATCACATGTCGTCGCCAATTAGTCACACTTTCCGTCTCGGAGCGCCAAAGATTAGGAAGTTGCCATCCAGAAATTCGAGAAAGCATCACTTTAATGATCAGTTTTATACAAGAACAACTTAAGGTCATTGAATCGGCGTTATCTAAACACATCAAGGCCCATCATCGTTCCAAACTCGATTTATTATCGACAGTAAAAGGCGTTGGTCCTGCCACAATAGCCACTTTGATCGCCGATGTCCCGGAGTTGGGTAAGTTAACACGCCGTGAAATTAGTGCCTTGGTTGGCGTTGCACCGTTTAATCAGGATTCGGGATTCTTCTGGGGAAAACGAACAATCTTTGGAGGAAGAGCAATAGTGCGTCGAATGTTATATATGGCTACGTTAACAGCAATTAGATTTAACCCCGTTCTCTGCGCTTTCTACAAGAGATTGACCGAAGCAGGCAAGCCAAATAAAGTCGCCATCGTTGCTTGTATGCGTAAATGACTGGTCATTCTCAATGCAATGATAAAAACAAATAAACCGTGGGATGAATCATTCCACACGGTTTAAAGTGAAAGACAGTTGCTCATTAGTGTGAATTATGGTGGAAAAACTTTATCGTTGATTCACTCATTCAATTGAGTAAGTCCATGAAATTTTTATTGATTCCATACAAGTTACAGTAAATAACATCTCCATTTAAGCAGAAAAGGAGTATTTTATCGTGAATTGGCATGCTGTTTTAATGTTTTTATCTCTATAATGAGCCTTTCTTCATGTAGTTCTACTATTTTATTTTGCGAGATCCAGATATGAAGCATTCTCCATTGCGGCGTTCATTGTTATTGGCTGGTATTACTCTTCCATTGGTCAACTTTGCTTTTCCCGCTTGGGCAGGTGCGATTCCTTCATCATTGCATAAACAACTTGCTGAGTTGGAAAATAGTGCGAAAGGCCGTTTGGGGGTGACGCTGATCAATACTGTAAATGGTCAGGCGATCCAGTATCGGGGGGATGAACGCTTCCCTTTCTGTAGTACTTTCAAGCTGATAGTTGCTGCTGCGGTGCTGCACAAAAGTATGTCTCAATCGGACTTGCTGGCAAAACATATCAATTACAGCGAGGTGGACTTGCTGTCTTATGCGCCTATTGCTCGCAAGCATCTGGATCAGGGGATGAGCATCACGCAATTATGTGCTGCAACATTGCAATACAGCGACAACACGGCAGCCAATCTGTTAATTAAAGAATTAGGTGGGGTGGCGGCTATTAACCATTTTACCCAAAGCCTTGGTGACCATACATTCCGGCTTGACCGTTGGGAACCTGATTTGAACAGCGCCATTCCTGATGATCCCAGAGATACAACAACACCGGCAGCAATGGCGGCCAGTGTGAATAAAATCGCATTTGGGGCGGTTCTGGCTGCATCACAACGAGACCAGTTGATCGACTGGCTCAAAGGAAATACCACTGGAGATGCGAGTATTCGTGCTGGTGCTCCGGCAGGTTGGGTAGTGGGAGACAAAACTGGCGGTGGTGATTACGGTACCACTAACGATGTAGCCATACTTTGGCCGCCAAAGGGAGCACCTGTGATCCTGGCAGTTTACTTCACCCAATTTCAGCAAGATGCCGAATCACGTCGTGATGTGCTGGCTTCGGCTACGCGGTTGGTGATGGAGCATTTGGCTTAACCAAGATGTTAGCAGGGCAAAGAAGGCGGCTAAAAACGGCCCTGTGTTTATCACAGATCGCGGTAAGCCAGCGCATGTCTTGCTAACTTTTGAAGAGTACCAACGAATCACCAAGCTTTTTATGATATGACTGTTGTCACACGAAATATCATTGATTTTGAGTTGACTGACGTACCAATATTAAATCCTTGGGTTTAAAGATGAAATTTGAACGATTCTTATCGGCGCTTAAATGGTTATTATCCACTGAACCTTATCGTATTCCTGACGATATTTATCCCTGACAGTAGAACGGCAACGGTCTTAATTCTCACGATTTCCTTTCAAACGGGATAAGATCCAGATTCCTATTCCAGTCGGTATACCTGTCACTACCCCTTTTTTTACTGAAAAAACAACATCATCATGCCAACTAAAGATGAATGTTTCGTTTTTCAAATAAACTAAAATCGCAGCACACAGGCATCCTGATAAGACCACCATAATCATAATAATTGTGCAGAATAACAGAAGAATCAGTAATGACTTAAAATGAGTTATCATTTCGCTCCTCCTGATTTATCCAGCTTATCCTCAACTTTACTGCCTGTAACTTCACTGGCTATAGCACCACCAATAGCTCCGATAGTACTTGCCGTTTTATCCGATACTATAGGGAAATATTTATTTCCAACGTCGATTACTTTTCCTCCAGCAGTACCTACAACATTACCAACTGCTGCACCTACTGCCGGTGCAAGTGGATTTTTATCTTGCAATTTTGCCCCAACATAAGCACCCGTTATACTCGCCACTTCTGTAAACCAAAAGCCTTTGCCTTGTGTTACCGCTCCTGTTCCCGTGGCTATCAATGCGTCAGTCATGTTCACTGGACCATTTGTCAATTGATTACTAACATTAGCGGTTCCACTGATTATACCTCCAGCAAAAATACTTCCCACTGTTGCTCCTGATGGTAGTAACAGTGGTGCTGCTACCGTGGACATTCCTGCTCCCCAAGCGACTAACAATCCTCTTGCCGGATCTTGTCCTTCCGGGTGATCGCCTTTGGCATGTTTTGACAATGCCGCTGAAATCTCTTGAGGGGATTTACCTTCATTTAACATCGCGGTAGCCAAACTTGATGCTGACCGACCATAATCCGCCATGCCTTTGGGTAAGCTAAGGGCATTATTATCCGCAACAATCCTGACCAGAAGGCCAGAATTCTTATTTGCTAAGAACCGGAAGGGGGAAATTTCTCTTTGCTTTCTTTTAGGTTAGCTAAAATCGACGCTCCAATACCTAAAGGTATCCCTCCTGCAATACCCACTTTAGCAGCATATATAACATCATTAAGATTAAAGTCTATTTCGCCAAATTGATAATAAGCAATCATTCCGACGACAAATCTTATAAGTAAGGTTGTAGTAAATAACGATGCAATAGTGGATAGAGTCAGAAAAAACAATAAATATGGAAAAACAATCGTAGATTTCATTTTTTACTCCAGTTTTTATTTAACTTCTCTTCTACTGTACTGCTCGCAACTTCAGAGCTTATTGCACCAGAACCCGCACCAATGGCTTCAGCAACAGCTCCTGATACTACAGGTTTAAATTTATCAGTAACTACTTTACCGGTCCCTGCACCTATCACGTTACCAATACCTGCACCAATTACAGGCGATAAAGGATCTTTCCCTTGTAATTTAGCGCCTGCATACGCACCAGTAATACTCGCTATTTCTGTAAACCAAAAGCCTTTGCCTTGTGTTACTGCCCCCGTTCCCGTGGCTATCAATGCGTCAGTCATGTTCACTGGGCCATTTGTCAATTGATTACTAACATTAGCGGTTCCACTGATTATACCTCCAGCAAAAATACTTCCCACTGTTGCTCCTGATGGTAGTAACAGTGGTGCTGCTACCGTGGACATTCCTGCTCCCCAAGCGACTAATAATCCTCTTACCGGATCTTGTCCTTCCGGGTGATCACCTTTGGCATGTTTTGACAATGCTGCCGAAATCTCTTGAGGGGATTTACCTTCATTTAGCATAGCGGTAGCCAGACTGGATGCTGACCGACCGTAATCCGCCAGCCCTTTTGGCAAGCTTAGTGCATTATTGTCAGTCTTTATTTTCTTTTAACTTGGACATAATCCAGATACCGATTCCTGTAGGAATACCTGTACTAGCACCCATTTTAAAAGAGTAATAGACATCTTCTAGAGAGAAGAAAAATTGTCCATCGGTGAAATAAAAAATGGTTGCTAGAATAAGGCTGGTAATAAAAACCATACAAAAAAATAATATAAACCATAGACTGGTAAGCAATAAAAGAGCCCGATAAGTGGCTTTTTGATGTTTCACTTACCACCTCCACGTTTATCTAACTGATTTTCAACTCTATTTCCTACCGCTTCAGAAATTAGAGCTCCACCGATAGCACCGCCGACTTCACTTTTAATTGGGTTCGCCACTATTGGCGCTAGTTTATCAGTAATAACTTTTCCTCCAATTGCACCTACAACATTACCAACTGCTGCACCTGCTACCGGTGCAAGTGGGCTTTTATCCTGTAGTTTTGCCCCAACATACGCACCAGTAATACTCGCTATTTCTGTAAACCAAAAGCCTTTGCCTTGTGTTACTGCCCCCGTTCCCGTGGCTATCAATGCGTCAGTCATGTTCACTGGGCCATTTGTCAATTGATTACTAACATTAGCGGTTCCACTGATTATACCTCCAGCAAAAATACTTCCCACTGTTGCTCCTGATGGTAGTAGCAGTGGTGCTGCTACCGTGGACATTCCTGCTCCCCAAGCGACTAATAATCCTCTTACCGGATCTTGTCCTTCCGGGTGATCGCCTTTGGCATGTTTTGACAATGCTGCCGAAATCTCTTGAGGGGATTTACCTTCATTTAACATAGCGGTAGCCAGACTTGATGCTGACCGACCATAATCCGCCATGCCTTTGGGTAAGCTCAGGGCATTATTATCCGCAACAACGCATTCCATTGCGAAGTTGACCGCCGGACACCAATTACTCCAATGTACTCAATCGGTTACAAACGATTTTTCCCGGGGTAGTTCGATGTCCGGCCCATAATGCCCCGACGCGACTTTTACCACCGATTAGTTGGTCTCGGTCATCGCGAATGGAGGAACCAATCATCTAGATGAGGCCCCCTCTAAACCGATAATTAAAAGTAAAATCCCAACTTAAAAACCGAGATTTTAATCATGTAATGAGATCTACTTTTGTATTCATCAACACATTTATAAACTCGTCTAACGGGAATTTCATTTCTATTGGTTTTTCCAAAATCCTACTATCTGAAAAAAATTCAATCTCAATAGAATCAATTCCCTTGTCTTTGTTAAGTTGACAAAGTATTTGCCCCCTATACGAAATTTCTGCTGTCAGCTCTTCGTATCTGGAGTCACTAAAAAAATCCACTTCAAAATTATTAGCCATTTTTTACCTTTTAGGATCTAAAAAACCTGAGAAAGAACCATCTGAGTTGTAGCGGACACCTCTACCATCAGGTAGACGGTATTCTATACCACCCTTGGATAAATCGGTTCGGACAGTATTCTTATTATTCAACACTTCATTTACGAACCGGCTAGCTGCTTCATTTTTCTGAGTAACATTTCCTTTTAACGGCTCAAATATTCCTCCTGGTCTTCCTGCGTGTTTTTCCCAAGCACGAGCCCCAGCAGATAATCCTTGATTATTAATAGGCTTATTAGCAGAAGATACTAAATCACTCTTTTTAAACTTATCATCAAAATTTTTGGAATCAGATTGCTGAGTTCTCGCATTCTCCTCATCCTGTGGTTCCCAACCACTAGGTGATCCAGAACCAACTCCACCATACTGAGACTTTTCTTCATTTGTCAGATTCTTCCCTACATTTGGTTGGCTTTCATTATCGACATAATCTGACGAACATACCCGGCCAAAAGAACATTGGGTGGCTTTATCTATAGACTCTCCCATTTCCTTCAATTTTTTGTCCAAAGCTGAAGCTATTGTCTGGTTTGCTTCATTCACGGCTTCACCCGTGTTTGAACCGGCTATCGGTGGTGGTGGCATTGGTATAGCTAGGGCATTATTATCAACGACTATTTATAAACATTTATTCTTTCCCACTGAATATCAGGCAAAATATTACGTAACAAATTCCAGATAAAATATCTAACGGCGTCATGGTAATTACAAAAAATGCATAGCCCATGTCTTCCACCTCTTTCTGAATAATACGCTACCCAGAGACCTTCCTCTAAATGTAAACAATATTTATCATCTATATCAGGTTGATTAAGAGCATAGAGGTCATCCTCTACTCCATGCTCAGAGAGTAACCTATTAATTTCATTAAATATTTCATCAAGTGGTAATTGCATGTTAACAACTCTTGCCAAAGTATTTTCAGCCAAATCGTGTTCTAATCTCATTTTTCGACCTTATTAATATATTTGTTCTTACATCACTAGCTACATTTGGTGGGTGCTGATAATTGTTCTATTTAATCCCAGCTCTGCCATTGATTAGATTAAATATTATCTTGGTGGGCTGGTACTAACTGAGTAAACTAAAACAAAAAATCCAAAATAGAGCCTGTCTTTTCATCGGGAAACACTGACGAAAAGACAGGCTTTTATCTAAGATTGCTACTTATGTATTTTTAAAAAGATCAATTGATTTCCAGCTGATTTCAGGCAGTTTATCTTTTAACAAGAACCATATAAAAAAATTGACAGCATCATGGACATTACAAAAAATACACAACCCAGAACGAACCCCTCTTTCTGAGAAATACGTAATCCAAAAACCATCTTCCATATGCAAGCAATAATGTTCATCACAATCAGGACTCCCTAATGCAAAACTATTTATTGGAATATCGTATGCATTCAATATTTTCCTTATTTCTGTATATATATCTTCAAAAGGTAATTTTTTATTTATTTCCTTCTGTATTTCATAATTATCTAGCATATTAAATATGTTCATTATTCAGCCTTTTTAATATATTCATTCTTTATTAGATACTCAATGCTATATGGCAACCTATACTGAACTCCACCTCCCGGCTCACCAAAGGCCGGAGCTATGGTGCCTTTTTCAACTCCAGGTATTGGTTTTAATACTTCATACTTAACAGGTGGATAAGCGACCGTTCCAGGAGCTAATGAACGCTCTGGATATGGAACTCCAGACGGTGACACAAAAGTGCCTGTTTCAGATCCAAATCTATCAAGGATAGTCCCTTTGGGGAGTGTCGTTTGTGAAACACTTCCTGGAAGTGCACCATTATTTGGGGGCCAGTTCCAGTCCCCTTTTTCATTTCGATATTTACCATATTGAGACCATCCAGCAGCTTCTTCATCCACCACAAGCGTATTCTTTTCTGCAACACGATTGGGAAGTTGTGGTGAAGACTCTTTTGTAGCGTATTTACTCAAAGACAGATATGCTTTCGCTGCCGCAAACTGTATCAGCTTTGCTTCACTGTTGGGTATCCCTCCGGCAACAATTTCCGCCGCCTTCTGCGGTGTCATCTGCTCATTCGATAACACGACATCCAATGGAACACCAAAGAAGTTCCCCCACGCAATAATCAGACCTTTTGCCGGGTCCTGACCATCAGGGACTTGCCCTTTTAGATAGTGAGTTAAGGCTGCGTTGATTTCTTCGGGTGTTGCCCCGGATTGAGCCATCTTTTGAGCCAGCGACCCCGCACCTTCAAAATGTTTAGCGCCTTCGGCACCAAACAGACTTCCCATGCTGAGGGCATTATTATCCGCAACAACGCATTCCATTGCGAAGTTGACCGCCGGACACCAATTACTCCAATGTACTCAATCGGTTACAAACGATTTTTCCCGGGGTAGTTCGATGTCCGGCCCATAATGCCCCGACGCGACTTTTACCACCGATTAGTTGGTCTCGGTCATCGCGAATGGAGGAACCAATCATCTAGATGAGGCCCCCTCTAAACCGATAATTAAAAGTAAAATCCCAACTTAAAAACCGAGATTTTAATCATGTAATGAGATCTACTTTTGTATTCATCAACACATTTATAAACTCGTCTAACGGGAATTTCATTTCTATTGGTTTTTCCAAAATCCTACTATCTGAAAAAAATTCAATCTCAATAGAATCAATTCCCTTGTCTTTGTTAAGTTGACAAAGTATTTGCCCCCTATACGAAATTTCTGCTGTCAGCTCTTCGTATCTGGAGTCACTAAAAAAATCCACTTCAAAATTATTAGCCATTTTTTACCTTTTAGGATCTAAAAAACCTGAGAAAGAACCATCTGAGTTGTAGCGGACACCTCTACCATCAGGTAGACGGTATTCTATACCACCCTTGGATAAATCGGTTCGGACAGTATTCTTATTATTCAACACTTCATTTACGAACCGGCTAGCTGCTTCATTTTTCTGAGTAACATTTCCTTTTAACGGCTCAAATATTCCTCCTGGTCTTCCTGCGTGTTTTTCCCAAGCACGAGCCCCAGCAGATAATCCTTGATTATTAATAGGCTTATTAGCAGAAGATACTAAATCACTCTTTTTAAACTTATCATCAAAATTTTTGGAATCAGATTGCTGAGTTCTCGCATTCTCCTCATCCTGTGGTTCCCAACCACTAGGTGATCCAGAACCAACTCCACCATACTGAGACTTTTCTTCATTTGTCAGATTCTTCCCTACATTTGGTTGGCTTTCATTATCGACATAATCTGACGAACATACCCGGCCAAAAGAACATTGGGTGGCTTTATCTATAGACTCTCCCATTTCCTTCAATTTTTTGTCCAAAGCTGAAGCTATTGTCTGGTTTGCTTCATTCACGGCTTCACCCGTGTTTGAACCGGCTATCGGTGGGGGTGGCATTGGTATAGCTAGGGCATTATTATCAACGACTATTTATAAACATTTATTCTTTCCCACTGAATATCAGGCAAAATATTACGTAACAAATTCCAGATAAAATATCTAACGGCGTCATGGTAATTACAAAAAATGCATAGCCCATGTCTTCCACCTCTTTCTGAATAATACGCTACCCAGAGACCTTCCTCTAAATGTAAACAATATTTATCATCTATATCAGGTTGATTAAGAGCATAGAGGTCATCCTCTACTCCATGCTCAGAGAGTAACCTATTAATTTCATTAAATATTTCATCAAGTGGTAATTGCATGTTAACAACTCTTGCCAAAGTATTTTCAGCCAAATCGTGTTCTAATCTCATTTTTCGACCTTATTAATATATTTGTTCTTACATCACTAGCTACATTTGGTGGGTGCTGATAATTGTTCTATTTAATCCCAGCTCTGCCATTGATTAGATTAAATATTATCTTGGTGGGCTGGTACTAACTGAGTAAACTAAAACAAAAAATCCAAAATAGAGCCTGTCTTTTCATCGGGAAACACTGACGAAAAGACAGGCTTTTATCTAAGATTGCTACTTATGTATTTTTAAAAAGATCAATTGATTTCCAGCTGATTTCAGGCAGTTTATCTTTTAACAAGAACCATATAAAAAAATTGACAGCATCATGGACATTACAAAAAATACACAACCCAGAACGAACCCCTCTTTCTGAGAAATACGTAATCCAAAAACCATCTTCCATATGCAAGCAATAATGTTCATCACAATCAGGACTCCCTAATGCAAAACTATTTATTGGAATATCGTATGCATTCAATATTTTCCATATATATCTTCAAAAGGTAATTTTTTATTTATTTCCTTCTGTATTTCATAATTATCTAGCATATTAAATATGTTCATTATTCAGCCTTTTTAATATATTCATTCTTTATTAGATACTCAATGCTATATGGCAACCTATACTGAACTCCACCTCCCGGCTCACCAAAGGCCGGAGCTATGGTGCCTTTTTCAACTCCAGGTATTGGTTTTAATACTTCATACTTAACAGGTGGATAAGCGACCGTTCCAGGAGCTAATGAACGCTCTGGATATGGAACTCCAGACGGTGACACAAAAGTGCCTGTTTCAGATCCAAATCTATCAAGGATAGTCCCTTTGGGGAGTGTCGTTTGTGAAACACTTCCTGGAAGTGCACCATTATTTGGGGGCCAGTTCCAGTCCCCTTTTTCATTTCGATATTTACCATATTGAGACCATCCAGCAGCTTCTTCATCCACCACAAGCGTATTCTTTTCTGCAACACGATTGGGAAGTTGTGGTGAAGACTCTTTTGTAGCGTATTTACTCAAAGACAGATATGCTTTCGCTGCCGCAAACTGTATCAGCTTTGCTTCACTGTTGGGTATCCCTCCGGCAACAATTTCCGCCGCCTTCTGCGGTGTCATCTGCTCATTCGATAACACGACATCCAATGGAACACCAAAGAAGTTCCCCCACGCAATAATCAGACCTTTTGCCGGGTCCTGACCATCAGGGACTTGCCCTTTTAGATAGTGAGTTAAGGCTGCGTTGATTTCTTCGGGTGTTGCCCCGGATTGAGCCATCTTTTGAGCCAGCGACCCCGCACCTTCAAAATGTTTAGCGCCTTCGGCACCAAACAGACTTCCCATGCTGAGGGCATTATTATCCACTGCGTTCTTCCCGGCCTGTGCCCCGGTAACGGCGCTGGCGGTGGAGTCACCGGCAATACCGCCTGCCAATCCTGCCGCCAGGGTGGAAAGGGTGCTGATAGTTTGCTTCTGCTCCTCCGTTAACTCACTGACTTTGGCCCCATCACCGTAAAGTTGCTTAATCAGGACCTGCGCCGCCAGCTCACCCGAAGCCGCCCCGG